>NZ_RZOM01000429.1:0-4805 GCF_003999175.1 Mesorhizobium sp. M7A.F.Ca.ET.027.03.2.1
TTGCACAGCGATGCCAACGGCATCACCAAACAGACAGCGCTCAACGAGAAAGGCGAAGCGGTCAACGGCCGCGGCGACACGCCCAACCGCCACGACGTGCTGACCGGCTCCAAGCCCGACGGCACCAAGATCGCCGACCAGACCTGCGGCAACTGGACGATGAGCGGGGCGGAAGGCGCCGCGGCCGTTGACCGCTTCGCCTTTCTCGTTGAGCGCTGTCTGTTTGGTGATGCCGTTGGCATCGCTGTGCAACGAGGCGACATCGTCGGCGATCTTGACGCCCTTGGCGTTCACCCACGGCCCCTTGCCGATGCGGTCACGGGCGTCGGTGTCGCTGGTCGACAGATAGGCGGCCCAACTTTTGCCGGTGACGCCGGCGGCTTCCGCCAACGACGCGCAATGCGCGTCGGCGCCCTTGAGGCCGCCGAGGTCGGCACCCTTGCCGGAACCGACACTGGTGACGAAGAAGCTCATCTTGGCATCTTGCGAGTAAGCGGCGCCCGCGGCTGCGATCAGGGTGGCGGCGGTGGCGAGAAGCAGTTTACGCATGTCGGTCCTCCGGTTGGTCTTCGACGGGTTACATCAGAAGAAACGTTGCCGGAGGCCTGTTTAATCCCTACGCATGTCGCCTAAAAGTATGCAGCGGTTCTTGGGAAACCGACATGCGGCAAAAAGGCTCTAGTTTTATTCCGGCTGGCGATAGGCGACGAACCGATTGTGCTTGGCTTGGAAGATCAATCCGGTCTCTTTCAGGTCCGGGCTGGCCAGCGGCACGATGCGTTTGGCGATCTCGGAGGGATGCGGCAACGTCTCGGGATCTTCGCCCGGCACTGCCTGGGCACGCATGGCGGTGCGGGTGGCGCCAGGGTCGGCGGCATTGACCCGGAGCGGCAGGCTCTGCGTCTCATGCGCCCAGGAGCGCATCATCGTCTCCACCGCGGCCTTGGAAGCCGCGTAGGGTGCCCAGAAGGCGCGCGCCGAGTGCGCTGCGTTGGAGGACAGGATGATCGCTCGTCCAGCATCGGAGAGCCGCAGCAGGGGGTCGACGGAGCGGATCAGCCGCCAGGTCGAGGTGACGTTGATGGTCATCACCTTCTCGAAGGTTTTTGCTTCGACATGACCGATCGGCGAGATGACGCCGAGCACGCCGGCATTGGCGACGAGAATGTCGAGCTTGCCCCAGCGTTCGTGGATGGCGCCGCCCAGGCGGTCGATACCGGCCATGTCGGCGAGGTCGAGCGGCACCAGTGTCGCCTGGCCGCCGGCCGCCTTGATCTGGTCGTCGAGCTCTTCCAGTCCTCCGACAGTGCGCGCCACCGCAATGACATGCGCGCCGGCGGCAGCCAATTCCTTGGCAATGAAATAGCCGATACCGCGCGAGGCGCCGGTGACGACCGCAACGCGGTCGGAAAGGTCGAGGGTCATGCGATGGATTCCGGGAATTTGACTAACGCTGATGGCGGTCCGGCCTACGTCCCGCTCGTCGCCAGCAGCGACAGCGTGCGCACATTGTCGTGGCCTTCGAAGTCGAGCAGGCGGGTTGGATACTGGCCGGTGAAGCAGGCATCGCAGAATTGCGGCTGGTCGTTATCGCGGCTGGCCTCGCCGACCGCGCGGTAGAGCCCGTCAATGGTGAGGAAGCCGAGCGAATCGACGCGAATGAACTCGGCCATCTCCTCGATCGACATGCGCGATGCCAGGAGCTTCGATTTCTCCGGCGTGTCGACACCGTAGAAACAGGAGGCGCGTGTCGGCGGTGAGGCGATGCGCATATGCACCTCCTTGGCGCCGGCGTCGCGCACCATCTGCACGATCTTCTGGCTGGTGGTGCCGCGCACGATGCTGTCGTCGACCAGCACCACGCGCTTGCCCTCGATCATGCGGCGGTTGGCATTGTGCTTCAGTTTGACGCCCATGTGGCGGATCGAATCGCCCGGCTGAATGAAGGTGCGGCCGACATAATGATTGCGGATGATGCCGAGTTCGAAGGGAATGCCTGCAGCCTGGCTGAAGCCGATCGCCGCCGGCGTGCCCGAATCCGGCACCGGCACGACGATGTCCGCCTCGACCGGGCTTTCAACCGCCAGCTCGGCGCCGATGCGCTTGCGCACCTCATAGACGTTACGGCCTTCCACCGAGGAATCCGGCCGCGCGAAATAGACATATTCGAAGATGCAGAAGCGGGTCTTCTGCGGCTCGAAGGGGAACAGGCTCTCGATGCCCTTGGAGGTGACGACGACCATCTCGCCGGGCTTCAGGTCGCGAACGAAACGCGCGCCGATGATGTCGAGCGCGCAGGTTTCGGAGGCCAGGATCCAGGCGCCGTCGAGATCGCCGAGCACCAGCGGCCGGATGCCGAGCGGATCGCGGCAACCGATCATCTTCTTGGCCGTCATCGCCACCAGCGAGAAAGCGCCCTCGACCTGCCGCACCGCATCGATGAAACGCGAGTTGAGGTCGCGCTCCTTGCTGGTGGCGACGAGGTGCAAAAGCGTCTCGGTATCGGAGGTGGAGGAGAAGATCGCGCCTTGCTTCTGCAGCGCGCGCTGCACGGTCATGGCGTTGGTCAGATTGCCGTTGTGGGCGACGGCGAAGCCGCCATCGGCCAATTCGGCGAAAAAGGGCTGGATGTTGCGCATGCCGGCGCCGCCAGTCGTGGCGTAGCGGGTATGGCCGATGGCGCGGTTGCCTTGCAGGCTGTCGATGACGCGCTGCTTGGTGAAGGTGTCGCCGATCAGGCCGACATGGCGTTCGACATGGAACTGGCTGCCGTCGTAAGAAACGATGCCTGCCGCTTCCTGGCCACGATGCTGCAGCGCATGCAGGCCCAGTGTGACGATGGCTGCCGCGTCCTGCCGGCCGAAAATGCCGAACACACCGCATTCGTCGTGGAAATGGTCGTCGGCCTCGGCGGAAAGCACGTCGTCTGCGTCTGCCATCTTAAGCTCCGCTAAAATCGCCATATAATGCGGGTTCGCGCCGAAAGCAACGCGGGCCGTGCGGTCGTTCACACCATCGTCAGATCCTGACGTCGTTTTCGGCGTCAGTTTGCCGGTGCCGCCGGTGCCGGAGCGTTGTTGGCCGGTGGTGTTGCGTCATTGTCGTCAGGCGCCGGCGTGTTGGCATCGTCGCCGCCTGCCGGAGCATCCGCCGCCGGTGCGTCCGGAGCAGCTGGTGTCTCGGCGGCCGGTTGATTCGGATTGAGTTTCTTGAGAATGGCGTTTTCCGGATCCTCGGGCAGCAGGCTTTCGAGCTTGGCGCCGATCTGCTCGAGCAGCGGTCGCGACTTGGCCTCCGTGACCCAGGTCGGTGCCTTGGCGCCAGCCAGCCAGTTGAAGAACAGCAGGGCGACGGCGACGACCAGGATGCCGCGCGCGGCGCCGTAGAGGAAACCCAGCGTACGGTCGAGCGCGCCGATCCGCGAATCGATGATCCAGTCGGCCAGCTTCATGGTGATGACCGAGACGACGATCAGCGCGATGATGAAGACGACGCCGGCGGCGGCGGCCATGGCGATCTTTTCATTCTCGATGTAGGGCGCGAGGTAAGGCACAACCGGCTTGTAGAAGAAGAACGCCGCCGCTGCCGCCGCTGCCCAGGAGACGACGGACAGGACTTCACGCGAAAAGCCGCGAACCATGGCGAGCATCGCCGAGACCAGAGTGAAGCCGACGAGAATTCCGTCAAGCAGCGTAATCGGCATGTCTTTCGCCCCACTCCATGAGCCGCATTATAGCGCGGAACATCGGGCTCTGGGTCCGATGCTCTAATCTTCTTCGTCCACGCGGCTTCGGCGTGAGCCGGCTATGCGTGCCACGAGGTCGGCAAGCTCGGTCGGCTGGAAAGAACCGGCCCCGATCCCCCCGGCCAGTTCCCCGCTGCCCGAGGGCAGAACCGCGCTTCCAAAACCCAGCTTTTCGGCTTCCTTGAGGCGCTGTTGCGCATGCGCAACCGGCCTCACGGCGCCCGAAAGGCTGATTTCGCCGAAATAGACGCAATCGGCGGGAAGGGCAAGACCGGTGAGCGAGGAAACCAGGGCGGCCGCCACTGCCAGATCGGCCGCGGGCTCCGAAATCCGGTAGCCTCCGGCGACATTGAGATAGACATCGTGGCTGCCGAATCGCACGCCGCAATGGGCTTCGAGAACCGCCAGGATCATCGACAGCCGGGCGCCGTCCCAGCCGACGACGGCGCGGCGCGGCGTGCCGAGCGAGGAGGGTGCGACCAGTGCCTGGATCTCGACCAGCACCGGCCTTGTCCCCTCCATGCCGGCGAAAACCGCGGCCCCGGGCGATTTTGCATGGCGCTCGCCAAGGAAAAGCTCGGACGGATTGGCAACCTCGCGCAGGCCCTTGTCCGACATTTCGAAGACGCCGATCTCGTCGGTCGGGCCAAAACGGTTCTTCACCGTGCGCAGGATGCGGTAATGGTGGCCGCCTTCGCCTTCGAAGTAGAGCACGGCGTCGACCATATGCTCGACGACACGCGGCCCGGCGATCTGGCCTTCCTTGGTGACATGGCCGACCAGCACGATCGCAGCACCCGTGGATTTCGCATAACGGATCATCGCCTGGGCGGCGGCGCGCACCTGTGTGACGGTGCCCGGTGCCGAATCGGCAAGGTCGGTCCACAGCGTCTGGATAGAATCCAGGATGACGAGATCAGGCCGCTTGCCGTCGGCGATCGTCGCCAGGATGTCCTCGACATTGGTCTCGGCGGCAAGTTCCACCGGAGAAGAGGCGACGCCAAGCCGCTGCGCCCGCAGCCTGATCTGCGCGACCGCCTCTTCGCCCGAGACATAGACC
>NZ_RZOM01000042.1:0-12910 GCF_003999175.1 Mesorhizobium sp. M7A.F.Ca.ET.027.03.2.1
GATGCGGACCGAGAAGGCGATGACCGACATGCGGCCGGCCTCGCCGCGCTCGTCGGCGGTGAACAGCACGGCATCGATGCGGCCAAGCAACGGCCCCATGCGCAGCGCCCAACGCTGCGGCAAGAACCGCCCGGCAGTCGTGGCCGCGGAAAAGCGCACCCCGATTTCTCTCCGTTTTCCGCTTCTTTTTCAGGCGTTGGTGTAGCGGAGACACATTAAGAAAACGTGGGTGGGGAGTGGTCCGCGCAGCGGACGAAAAGCCAACGATTTGGCTTTTCGAGCGACGAACGCCCGGAGCCATAGCGGAGGCCGGCGGGGGCCTTGCGCGGGGAAGTGAAGGGCGGCTTGGTAGCCACCGCCTTTAGGAGGCGGTCAAAGCGGCGGTTGGCTGTGTCGGTCATCGTTCACTGTCCCTGCTTATCATCCGGGATTAGGGAGAGTTGCTGGCCGGAAGGCGTAGCCGGTACAAACCTAAGCACCTCCAATATCTTGTACGCTGGTTTTCCCTTTTTGCCGTTTTCGTCCTTTGGAGTCGTGATCTCTAGGCGGACTTGATAGGTGTCATCGACCATTGCTCCGCCACGATCAAGAGCATCCTTGGCAATAGTGGTTTCTGAGATGTCGGCATATATATGATCCGTACCGAGCTTGAACCGCCACTTGTCTGCCTTTTCATCGTAGACAGGTCCATAGACACTTAGCCACGCGGTCGTCGGGTCAACGTCGGGCTCACTCGGCTCTTTTTCCGCAGGCCCTGCGTTGCACGAGGCCAATATTGCATCTGCCGATGATGCATCGATTGTCTCGACAAATTGGTCATCCTTGCGCACGCCGAGACTGGTGAAGCCGTCTCGGCCAATGGGTGAAAGCGCATCCCTTGTCGCGGCGAGGGCTTTAGGGTTTTCGCCAAGGTTGTGGATGTGGTGGTGCACGTGAACCTCGTTGTGATCGCCCTCGAACCTAATGGCGACCACGCCTTGGCCATTCTGATCGGTGATTTCGGTTTTGCTCTCGATCTTTCGTCCGCGTTTCACTTTTAGATACCCAAGGTAACTTAAATACCCTGCAACGCCGACGCCTGTTGGCTTGAAGATTCCAATCCATTCCAAGACCTCCTTCGCTGTCTTGATGGGGCTGCTCTCTATGAGTGATCTGACGTACTCATAGTATGTTAGAACGGCTTCAAAATTAACTTGGAAGCACTTATGTTCGAAGTCAGATACTACGAGTACCCTAGCCTTAGCCTTGTTGCCGTTAAATTCAGTATTAGCCTCTCGGATAAGCTTGCCGAATCCGAGTAGTGCAGGAGCAAGGTTTTCGACATCCATTGTATGATCATCGACCCGCTCGGCACCGTCATATGCAATTGAAAATTCGTGCCGACTCATGTTCGGCCCCTCTAATTCCGGCATATTTTCCCCCAGCCAGATAAAGTCGGAGTGAACCACAAATATCTGTCTGCGGAAAGAATTGCGTCATATATGCCAAAGATGGCGCAAAGATCGAGGTGGCCAAGGGGGTAATATGCGTTTTCTATTCACTGTGTTGTTCATGGTGCTAGCCACCCACGTAAGCGCGCAGGAAGCCCAAAGGGTGGCCGCTGAAGCCCCAAGCCAGAAGGAAGGCAAAGACGGGAAGGCAGGTGGCGGCGAGAACTATGCCTGGAAGTCTGCGCTTCCGGTCAAAATCATCGAAGATCCAGACGAGGCCGAGCGAGCCAGGGATCGCGAAGGCGCAAGCGATAAGCTAGAGGCCGATGATCTGAAGGCCCAACAACGGGCTGCGGATGCCACTGTCGAGAGTGCCGCATCCGCTAAGCGGCAAGAAAGTCTCGCACTTGCGCAAATCGCCCTGTCGGTAGCGGGCATCATCGCCCTCGCTTATACCCTTTGGCTTAGTAGGGCGGCCACCAATGCCGCCGTTGACGCCAATCGCATCGCCCGCGAACACTTCGCCGCCGAACAACGACCGTGGCTCCGGTTTAAGGGTGAAATTGAGCTTGGGTCTTTCAACTCCAAAGACACAGGAGAAGTCCTTACGCTCAATGTCGCAGTCCAAAATACCGGGAAAAGCCCAGCTGAATCCGTTACGGCCCACCTGCTGGTGAGGCCAATGAATTTTCTTCTCTTCGGCAATGCCGTGACTAAAAAATTTGCGGAGACCGTTGCCAAGCCAAGCAATTGGAATCACGGAGCTATCGTTGTTTTTCCCGACGACAATCGCACTGTTGCGACTTCCACCAGAGACCTCCCGGATAATTCGTCCGAAAAGAGGTGGCTGGCAATCGTTTGTATCACCTACAAGGTAGGCGGGTTCGATAGGGTCTATTATACGGCTAGCGCCGTTTCGTTTAATGCTGATGAGGTCGAAGAAATTACCATCGAAACAACGTCCGGAAAGGCCACATCCGGAGAGATGAGTTTCGCACACATTGCTTCGAAGCCCGTGCCCAGCAGCGAGGCTATGACCTAATCCCACCAGAACCACCGCCACGGCCGGATGGACTCTGGCAGAAGCGTGACGAAACAACAGGCCATTTGATGGAAGTCAAGCAGACCGAGGGACCGTTCAAAGGGATTGCCAAGGAACCCGACGGTCGGGATACGGAAAACTCGTAAAGCGGATCCCTGACGTCAGCGGGCCATCGCCCCCCTCCGGCCTGCCGGCCATCTCCCCCTCAGGTGGGGAGATTGGCTAATCGCGAACGCCAGCGCCGCCCCTCATCCGCCCTTCGGGCAAGTGCAGCCCTTACGCGAACGCGCCGTGGCAGTGCTTATATTTCTTCCCCGAGCCGCAGGGGCAGGCTTCGTTGCGGCCTACCTTGCCCCAGGTGGCCTGGTTGTTGGGATCGCGGTCTTCGGGAGCGACGATTGCGGTTGTCTCCGGGCGGACCAGGAGGGCGGTTTCGCCGCCTTCGAAGTCGTTCTCGCCGGTTGTGCCGTCGATGTGGGTGCCGAACATGTCGGGGGCTTCCGGAGGCGGCGCTTCGGCGGCCTGGCGGACCAGCTCGACGCGCATCAGCTGCGCGGTGACGGCCTGGCGCAAATTGCCGAGCATGGCCTGGAACAGCTCGAACGCCTCGCCCTTGTACTCCTGCAGCGGATCGCGCTGGGCGTAGCCGCGGAAGCCGACGACCGAACGCAGATGGTCGAGATTGACGATGTGCTCGCGCCACAGATGGTCGAGCGTCTGCAGCACCACCGAACGCTCGACGTAATTCATCACCTCCGGGCCAAAACGCTCGGCGCGCTCCTTGGCGGCGGCTTCGGCGGCCTGCCCGATGCGCTCGCGGATGTCGTCCTCGGCGATGCCCTCTTCCTTGGCCCAGTCCTCGACCGGCAGGTCGAGGTTCAGGAACTCGGTGATCTCGGCCTTCAGCCCGGCAACGTTCCACTGCTCGGCATAGGCGTTTTCGGGAATGGCCTTGGCGACGATCTCGTCGATGACGCCTTCGCGCATCTCGGCGATCGTTTCGGACAGGCCTTCGCCGTCCATCAGTTCGATGCGCTGCTCGAACACCACCTTGCGCTGGTCGTTGGAGACGTCGTCATATTTCAGAAGGTTCTTGCGGATGTCGAAGTTGCGCGCCTCGACCTTCTTCTGCGCCTTTTCCAGCGCCTTGTTGATCCACGGATGGATGATCGCCTCGTCTTCCTTGAGGCCGAGCTTCTGCAGCATGCCGTCCATGCGCTCGGAGCCGAAGATGCGCATCAGGTCGTCCTGCAGCGACAGGAAGAATTTCGAGCGGCCGGGGTCGCCCTGACGCCCGGAACGGCCGCGCAACTGGTTGTCGATGCGGCGCGATTCGTGGCGTTCGGTGGCCAGCACATAGAGGCCGCCGGCGGCCAGCGCCTTTTCCTTCAGCCGCTCGATGTCGGCAATGATTTCCTTTTCCCGCGCCTCGCGCTCGGGTCCGGCCGGCATGTCGCCGAGTTCTTCCTCGATGCGCATCTCGGCATTGCCGCCGAGCTTTATGTCGGTGCCGCGGCCGGCCATGTTGGTGGCGATGGTGATGGCGCCGGGCTTGCCGGCCTGGGCGACGATCGCCGCCTCGCGCTCGTGATGGCGGGCGTTCAGCACTTCGAAATCGGTAAAACCTTCCTTGCGCAGGCGCTCGGCCAGCTGCTCGGACTTTTCGATGGAAGTGGTGCCGACCAGCGTCGGCTGGCCCTTGGCGCTGGCTTCGCGGATCTCCCTGACGATCGCCTTGTATTTCTCCTCGACCGTCCGGTAGACCTCGTCGTCCTCGTCGATGCGCACGACCGGCAGATTGGTCGGGATCTCGGTGACTTCGAGACCGTAGATGTTGCCGAATTCCTCGGCCTCGGTCAGCGCCGTGCCGGTCATGCCGGAGAGCTTCTTGTAGAGGCGGAAATAATTCTGGAAGGTGACGGAGGCCAGCGTCTGGTTCTCCGGCTGGATCGCCACATGCTCCTTGGCTTCGAGCGCCTGGTGCAGGCCTTCCGAATAGCGGCGGCCCGGCATCATGCGGCCGGTGAACTCGTCGATGATGACGATCTCGCCGTTGCGGACGATGTAGTCCTTGTCCTTCTGGAACAGCCGGTGCGCCTTCAGCGCGTTGTTGACGTGATGGACGATGGCGACGTTCTCGACGTCGTAGAGCGACTCGCCCTTGAGCAGGCCGGCATCGCGCAAAAGGTTCTCGAGCTTCTCGGTGCCTTCCTCGGTGAAGATCGAGGTCTTCTGCTTCTCGTCGATCTCATAATCCTGCGGCTGCAGCTGGATGATGAAGGTGTCGATGGTGTTGTACATTTCCGAACGGTCCTCGAGCGGACCGGAAATGATCAGCGGCGTGCGCGCCTCGTCGACCAGGATGGAATCGACTTCGTCGACGATCGCGTAATTGTGACCGCGCTGCACCATCTGGGCGCGCTCGTATTTCATGTTGTCGCGCAGATAGTCGAAGCCAAGCTCGTTGTTGGTGGCGTAGGTGACATCGGCGGCGTAGGCGGCGCTGCGCTCCTCGTCAGACAGGCCATGGACGATGACGCCGACCGAGAGGCCGAGGAACTTGTAGACGCGGCCCATCCATTCGGAGTCGCGGGTGGCCAGGTAATCGTTGACGGTGACGACGTGGACGCCTTTGCCGGCGAGCGCATTGAGGTAGACCGGCAGCGTCGCGACCAGGGTCTTGCCCTCGCCGGTGCGCATCTCGGCAATACCGCCATTGTGCAGCACCATGCCGCCGATCAGCTGGACATCGAAGGGGCGCATGCCGAGCACGCGGCGCGCTGCCTCGCGGGCGGTGGCGAAGGCCGGCACCAACAGGTCGTCGAGTGTGGCGCCATTGGCGATGTCCTGGCGGAATTTCGCGGTGCGGCCGACCAACTCCTCGTCGGAGAGCGCCCGCATCTCGTTTTCCATGGCGTTGATCGCCTCGACACGGGGCCGGGTCGATTTGACCCGACGGTCGTTGGAGGAACCGAAAACCTTACGGGCGAGACCGCCGAGACTGACCATCCAATGGTCCTTTCGATAGAATTCTCAATCTTGAGATGAGCGCCGGCCGGCCCCATCAATTCCACGTGAACACTGGCGAACACATTAGTGAACACTGGCAAACACAAAAAGCGCCCGGAAAACGGTTCTGGACGCAAAGTCGTTGGACAGATAAGAGGGGGCTCAACTGATGTCAACGCCGCGCTGGCCCTGCTGGCTGCGCCAAATTCCGCCACAATCTGGCCGATCTGGAAGCACCCTCTTAACAATCCCCACCGGAGTCCACCCTATGTCCCTGTTGTTCCGCCGCGCGTCGCTCGCCAGCCTTGGCTTGGCCGTCGGCCTGTCGGCCCTTTCGCTCTCGCCGCTGATGGCGCAGCAAACCGCTCCCGCCCCGGCGGATGCAGCAGCGCCAGCCGCGGCACCGGTCGATCCGAATAAGGTTATCGCCACGGTCAACGGCCAGCCCCTGACCGAAGCAGATCTGGTGCTTGCCGAAGGGGAATTGTCACAGCAGTTCGCGCAATTGCCACCCGAGCAGCGCCGTGCCGCAGCGCTCTCGGCTGCCATCGAGATCCGTGTCATGGCCGCCCAGGCGGTCACGTCAGGGCTCGACAAGGATCCCGACTTCCAGCGCCGCATGGCCTTCCTGCAGCAGCGCGCGCTGCATGGCGAGATGGTCGAGAAGGGCGTCGTCGACAAGGTCACCGACGCCGAGGTCCGCGCCCGCTACGACCAGGAAATCGCCAACACGCCGCCCACCAACGAGCTGCATGCCCGTCACATCCTCGTGAAGACGAAGGAAGAGGCCGAGGCCATCATCAAGCAGCTCGACGGCGGCGCCGACTTCCAGAAGCTCGCCAACGAGCACACCAGCGATCCCTCGGGCAAGACCAGCGGCGGCGATCTCGGCTGGTTCGGACCTGGCCAGATGGTGCCGGAGTTCGACAAGGCGGCCTCCGCGCTCGAGGTCGGCAAATACACCGAGCAGCCGGTGCAGTCGCAGTTCGGCTGGCATGTCATCAAGCTCGAGGACAAGCGCACCAAGCAGCCGCCGGCCTTCGACGACGTCAAGGACCAGGCCAAGCAGGCGGTCATCCGCGACAAATATTTTGCGCTGGTCAAGTCGCTGCGCGCCGGCGCCAAGATCGAGATCCCCGACGCGAACCTGAAGAAGACGGTCGATACGCTGGAAAGCGCCAAGTAAGACTGATAGCTCTTTGAAAAGGGCGCGGCAGCCAGGGGTTGCCGCGCCCTTTTTCATCGCCGTTTTTTAAGGGGCGGGCGCCGCTATGCCTCGCATCACGTAGTTGACCGCCTTGCCGATGGTGGCTTCGTCCTCGTCGAGCCGGTTGGTCAACAGATGTCTCCAGGCGAAGGAGGCGATCAGGTCTGCGACAACAGCTGAATCGACGCCGGCCGGGATTTCGCCCCTTGCCTTGGCGCGTTCGATGATCTGGCCGGTATGGGAGCGTCGGCCCAGCGAGTAGTCGGCAAGGGCCGCGGCAGCGGTCTCGTCCGACTGCGCCTCGGCGATCAGCGACCGGAACACGCTTCCCGACGATGTCTCGCGCCAGTGGGTGAACAGGTTTTTCAGGAAGCCGACGAGATCCTCCTCCAGCCGCCCGGTATCGGGAACCTCGACGCGCTTCTGGCGCTGATAGACCTCAAGCAGCAATGCCGCCTTGCTCGGCCACCAGCGATAGATGGTGGGTTTGCCGGCGCGGGCCCGCCGCGCCACCGCCTCGATCGAGAAACCGGCATAACCGGCTTCGACCAGTACGGCCTCGGCGGCTTCGAGAATGGCATCGGCGCTGTCGGGGTTGCGCCGCGCACCGATCGATCTGCGCGCCGGATCGGCGTCCTCGGCCATCTCTGTCTCCTCGCCAACACTATCGCCGGCAATCATATGCGACCCGACGCTCAAACGAAACGGCGCGTTTTCAAGCTTCGGGAACGGATGGTAGCGGCAGGGGTTAAGTTCATTCTCTGAAAGTCTACCGCCGTGTCGGTTGGCGAAGCTCCAAACGCAAAAACCCGCCGGGCGGCGGGTCACTGGCGCAAATCAGCACCATGGGCAAAAATGTAGCATAGCTGCCCTCACCGAGTCAAGAAAAAATTCCTATCGCCATGAGGCACTGCCAGCTTGAATTGCCCGGCTGGCCGTGGGATCACGCCTACTGCATCGCCTGCGATGTCTCGGATTCGATACGCCAGCCGCCGCCGGCCTTGACCACCCCAAGCGTGACGCGCGCCTTGCCGGTCAGGCGTGCCGCCGACCTGTCCTTTGGAAGATAGTCGTAGCGCATCGCAAAGGCTGCCTCGGCGCGATCTTCGCCCTGTGGAGTGACCTCCAGGCTGCCGGCCTCCATGCTTAGCGACCAGGAGGCCCACTGCGCAAACCAGTCGGCCTTGATCTTGACGATGGCGTCGGCGTCGTAGCGGGTTCCGAAGATGAAGGCGGATGGGCCGTAGAGCCGCTTGACGGTCTCGCTCATCGCCCCGGTGTCCGGCGTCAGATAGTCCTGGCGAAGGAATTTCTCGATCGATCCCTTGTCGTCGCCGACAGAGCGTTCAAGTGCGGCCACTTCCGTTGAAGGCGCCGGCGCCGCGGCCGGCCTTTGTGGCTCTGCGGGTTGTCCGTCCGAGACGAATTCGAAGCGTTCGAGCAGCGATCCCTGCTTCCCAGGGGCGCTGGGTTTCGCGGGTTTGCGAAACCACGTCGCGGCGCACCGCGATCATCATGTCGTTGATGCTCTGGCCGGGCTCGGCGATGTGGCGCAGCAGGGCGGCGGCGAAGGGCGAGTTGCGTCCGCTGCCGTCCATGGCGACAGCGCCAGGTGCCGTCGAGAAGGCGATGAACGAGCCGCGCGTCGAATCGAATTGCGCCAGCCCGGCCAGCGCCTTCGCCGAGCGCGTGGTGGCGGTGCGGCTGAGACTGCGGGCGAACGGATTGTTGCGGCAGGCATCGAGAAACACCAGGCTGACCTTGGTCTGCTGTTCCATGATGTCGAGGACTTCGTCGATCGGCACTGCTTCGAGCTGCAACTTGACGGGCACGTCCAGCCTGGCGTCGACCGGCACGATGTAGTTGCGCCCGTCGACCTGCAGGCCGTGGCCGGCATAGTAGAAAAGCCCGACGCCGGCGCCCTGGAGCGCATCGGAAAACGCGCCGATGCTGCGTTCGAGTTCACGCTTGCCGAGATCATTGCCCTCGATCACCTCGAAGCCGATCGAGCGCAGCTTGTCGGCGATGTCGAGGGCGTCGTTGACCGGGTTGGCCAGCGTGCCGGCTTCGGCGTAAGTGCCGTTGCCGATGACAAGCGCCACGCGCCGTTGCGGCTGCGCATCCGCGCTCAGCAGCAAAAGTCCCAGAAATGCCCATGCAAGGATCGCAAGCCTGCCCATGGGGCAGATCATAACGCCATCGGCCCCGGTGACGCCACCGGATTTGAAATGCAGGCCTAACCACGAGCGGGTTCGAGCTCCCGGGCAAGAGCGACGAAAACGCCCTTGCGCCCGCGCGGTCTATCGGGCAAACCGGCCTTCCCCTGCGATTTTTCCCGCCCGAGGCCTCCATGTCCACGACGATTTCGCCGCTCGCGCCGAAGAAATACCCGAAAATGCCGGAAATCGATGGGGTGCGCATCGCCACCGCCGAGGCAGGGATAAAGTACAAGAGCCGCACCGATCTTTTGACCATGGTCTTCGATGAAGGCACCGCGGTCGCCGGCGTGTTCACGAAATCGAAATGCCCTTCGGCGCCGGTCGATTTCTGCCGGCAGAATCTCGGCGCAGGCAAGGCCCGGGTGCTGGTCGTCAATTCCGGCAACGCCAACGCCTTCACCGGCAAGAAAGGCCGCGAGTCGACCGCGCTGACCGGCGCGGCGGCGGCGAAGGCGGCCGGCTGCACGGCAGCGGAGGTTTTCCTGGCCTCGACGGGCGTCATCGGCGAGCCGCTCGACACCAGCAAATTCAGCCACCTGCTGGCCGGGCTGGTCAGCAACGGCAAGCCTGGGCTGTGGACCGAGGCGGCAAAGGCGATCATGACCACGGATACCTATCCGAAACTGGCGACTGCGACCGTCAAGCTCGGCGATACCGAAGTCACCATCAACGGCATTTCCAAGGGCGCCGGCATGATTGCGCCCGACATGGCGACGATGCTCTCCTTCATCGCCACCGATGCGCCGATCGCCGCCCCCGTCCTGCAGGATCTGTTGTCGCGCGGCACGGCCAAGACCTTCAACGCGGTCACCGTCGACAGCGACACGTCGACCAGCGACACGCTGCTGATCTTCGCCACCGGCAAGGCCGCCAAGCGCGGCGCGCCTGACATAACCGATCCCAAGGATGCCCGTCTCGGCGCGTTCCGCCGGGCGCTCGGCAAGGTGCTGAAATCGCTGGCGCTGCAAGTGGTGCGCGACGGCGAGGGCGCCCGCAAGCAGGTCGAAGTCACCGTCACCGGCGCCAAATCGGCGCGCTCGGCCAAGCGCATCGCGCTGTCCATCGCCAATTCGCCGCTGGTCAAGACGGCGGTCGCCGGCGAGGACGCCAATTGGGGCCGCGTCGTCATGGCCGTCGGCAAGGCCGGCGAACCCGCCGATCGCGACCGGCTGTCGATCTGGTTCGGCGACAACAGGCTGGCGCATGAAGGCGAGCGCGACCCCGGCTACTCCGAGGCCGCGACGTCGGCCTACATGAAGCGCGACGACATCCGCATCCGTGCCGATATCGGCATCGGCCGCGGCAAGGCGACGGTGTGGACCTGCGATCTCACCAAGGAATATGTCGCCATCAATGGCGATTATCGGAGCTGACGGTTTTGAGCTCCAGGCATCCGGCAAGCATGCTCGCGATCGTACGCCGCTACGAGGCGGCCGGCTTTCGCGCCTGGCCGGCAGCCGCCGTCCACTATGACGGCACCTGGGTGGTGCGGCTGACCGCCGGCCATCCGGCCAAGCGGCTGAACTCGGTCAATCCGCTCGATCCCGGCGATATCATGCACATGGCCGACCGTATCGGACGGGCCAGCCGCCGTTTCGATGCCTATGGAAGGCCGCTGACGTTCCGCATGTCGCCGCTGTCGGGTCCCGATCTCGCCAGCCATCTCGACCGCGAGGGCTGGAGCCGGTTCGACGAGTCGCTGGTCATGCGGCTGCCGCTGGCCGGCGCGCAGCTCGACGCCGCCATGGACCAGATTCCGCTCAAGGACATCAGCCGCTTCATCGGCGCGTTGCTCAAGGTCAGCGGTTCGGATGTTTCGCTGCGCCCCGGCCTGTCAGAGATCATCGGCGCCATCCAGCCCGAAGCCGGGCTGTTCGCGCTCGAAGATGGAGCCGAGGCACTGGCAACGCTTATCTGCGTGCATGACGGCGATCTCGCCGGCCTGTTCGAGGTCGCCACCGACAGATCGGCGCGCAACAAGGGCCATGGCCGCAACCTGATCCTGTCGGCGCTCAAATGGGCGCGGCTGCGGGGCGCGCGGGAAGCCTGGCTGCAGGTCGAGGCCAACAACGTGCCGGCGCTGGCGCTCTACCATTCGCTCGGCTTCGAGGAAGTCTATCGCTACCACTACCGCCGGCCGCCGGGTCATGAATGATGTCGTGACCGCCGGCAAACGCCTGCTCCTGGTCGCCGCCTGCGCGCTGGTCGATGCCGACGGCCGGGTGCTTCTGGCGCAGCGGCCTCAGGGCAAGCAACTTGCCGGATTGTGGGAATTTCCCGGCGGCAAGGTCGAGCCCGGCGAGACGCCGGAACAATGCATCATTCGCGAACTGCATGAGGAAATCGGCATCGAAACCGACATCCCATGCCTGGCGCCGCTTACTTTCGCCAGTCATTCCTACGACGATTTCCACCTGCTGATGCCGCTGTTCATTTGCCGCCGCTTTCGCGGCATAGCCCAGCCCAGGGAAGGGCAGACGCTGAAATGGGTGCGGCCGAAGCAGATGCGCGACTATCCGATGCCGCCGGCCGATGCGCCGCTGATCCCGTTCCTCATCGATCTGCTCTGAGGTTCGCGTCCGGTCGCTTCCTGCCGAGGCGTGTATCAGCCAGCGTTAATGGAAGATTTATCTCGTCGTGAAAAATTGAAGCATGGCCGTTCGCGGCCGAGCCGTCGATTTGCCGGGGAGCGATAGCATGAGCCTAGACAGGGATTGGGACTCGATCCGGCCCGAGCGCGGTTTTCGCGCCGCCGATGCGGGCATGGGCATATTGCGCATCACGCTGCTGTTCGGTTCGGCCGCGGTGGCGCTGGCGCTGATTGCAACCCCTTTCCTCGACAGCCAGACACGCTCGCTGTCGGCCCGTGATGGTTTCGGCGGGCTTGACATGGCGGCGACAGGCTCGATCGGCCATCGCGAAACCTACACGCTGCGCCGCAGCGTGCTGCAGCCGCAACCGAGCTCGGTCTGCATCATCAGGTCCAATGGCAGGAGCAGCGGCGACTGCTGACATGGTTAAGAGATTTCGGAAAGGCGGCGGTTTCATCGCCTGTTAAGCCTTTGCCGTTAACCTTTCTTAACAGGTCGGCGGTAAGGTCCCG
This sequence comes from Mesorhizobium sp. M7A.F.Ca.ET.027.03.2.1, assembly GCF_003999175.1. Taxonomy (NCBI): domain Bacteria; kingdom Pseudomonadati; phylum Pseudomonadota; class Alphaproteobacteria; order Hyphomicrobiales; family Phyllobacteriaceae; genus Mesorhizobium; species Mesorhizobium sp. M7A.F.Ca.ET.027.03.2.1. Next base: position 12,011 of record NZ_RZOM01000042.1, read on the forward strand.
GACAGAGGGGTTGAGGCCATGAAAGCAGTGCTGCTGGGTTTTCTGAACGACGAGACCGGCGCCACGGCCGTCGAATATGGCGTCATCATCGCCGTGCTGTCGCTGGCCATCGTCGGCGGTATCGGTGAGGTCCGCGACGGGATCATCTGGCTGTTCAGCGACAACAACAGCAAGCTTGCGAACGCTTTCGCACCCACGCCCTGATCCGGCTTTCCGCGCCTGCGGGCAGGATCATTGCCCGCCGGGCGCCTCCAGGATTGTTCTCAGCGAGACCTTGGCCGACCCTGGCTTAAGCGGTTTTTGCTGCGATGCGTCGGGCGCCCAGCCGGACATCCAGACAATCGAGAAACTTGCCCTCACGCGGCCGTCGGGGTCGGAAAACCGCTCGGCGTAGATTTCCGCCGCGCGGGCAAACAGCTTGCGCGAGCCCGGCCGCCGGCTGCGATCGGTGAGCGCAGAGGTTTCGCCCATGGCCCGCAGATCCGCCATCAGGTTGAACAGGCTGGCATAGCGCACCGTCACCGTCTCTACGTCGGCGACCGGCAGAGCGAGACCGGCGCGCTGCAGCAGCGCACCGGCATCGCGCACGTCGGTAAACGGGGCGACACGCGGACTGGCGCCGCCGTAAAGCTCGGTCTCGGCCGAAAGCAGGCTTTCGCGCAACTCGAAAAGCGTACCGGCGCCGGCAAAGGCGCCGAGGAAAAGCCCATCCGGCCGCAACGCACGGCGGATCTGGATCAGCATGCCGGGGATGTCGTTCATGGCCTGCAGCGACAGAAGCGACACCGCCAGATCGAGGCTTTCCGCTTCGAACGGCACGGTTTCGAGCGGTGCGATCAAGCCGGCGCCGCCACCGCTCAGGAAGGCCGTGTCCGCCTCGACGCGGACGATGTCGGCGAC
>NZ_RZOM01000430.1:0-4789 GCF_003999175.1 Mesorhizobium sp. M7A.F.Ca.ET.027.03.2.1
CCACCCAATCTTTCATCGGGTCGGGCAATGATACGTTCATCGTTGCCATACTGGCCTCCATATCTCGTCCAGTATGGTCCGTTTTGGCAAAGTTTGTCAAAATCTCTTGTGCGGAAATCTCTTGTCCAAAAGCGCGATTGTCAGATCCGCCCTCCGTCGCCTGGTTTGTTCAAGAGGACAGCGCTTGCCTTTCGATGCCAGACCACTGGTTTGGAGGCTACGTCAACCAGTCCGCGAGCTTCGCCTTGCGCACATCCCGCAGCAGGCTGATGAACCCGTCGGCCTGATATTCTGCCGTCAGCCGGCCCTTCTCCGCCGTCGCGATGCTGGCATCGCCGACGACGCCATTCGGGTTGAGATCGCCAGCGATCCAGGCAAAGGCGTGGGTGCCGGTGTGGCGCAGGAGCGAAAATTCGTTTTCGGCTTTGGCGACATTGGAAACGAAATTGTCGGCCTTGGCCATGTCGACGAGGTCCGGCCGGAAATGCAGCATCAGCGAGGGCTCGACATCGCCGCCATGGATGCCGTGGGGGTCCTCCAGTTCGGTGTACATGCCGGCCGGGCGGCCGAACCGTTGCCAGCTGGTCTTTACCGCCAGCATCTTTTCGCGCACGCGCAATTCGCGCGTGACGATGCCCATGATCTCCTCGTTGCCGCCATGCGAATTGACCACGATCAGCTTGCGCACACCGGCGCGCGCGATCGACAGGCCAAGCTCGGTCCGGGCCTCGATCAGCGTGGTTGCCGGCAGTGTGAGGGTGCCCGGCGCATGCAAATGTTCGTTCGATTTGCCTACCGCCTGGACCGGCAGGATGCGGACGTCGAGATCGTCGGGCAGGCGGGCGATGACCGTGTCGAGCATGCCGTTCATGATCGAAGTGTCGGTCGAGACAGGCAGATGCGGGCCATGCTGCTCGATCGCCGCCACCGGCAGCACGGCGATCGTCGCCTCCGGATCCATCGAGGCGTATTCGGTGGTCCGGTAGTCGCCCCACCACACGCGTTTCTTCGCAACAGTCATGTCATGCCTCTTCGATGAACGGCCAGACCTAGCGCGGCGGAGGTTGTCTGTCGATCACCCGGCCGCGATAGCCTCGACCTCGACTTTGAATTCGGGTCGGGCAAAGCCGGAGACGATCATCAGCGTCGAGGCCGGCGCGGGGCTGGAAAACAGCCGGTCGCGGACATCCATATAGGGCCGCAGATGCGCGCGGTCGGTGACATAGGCGTTGATACGGATGATGTCGCGTAGGCCCAGCCCGGCTTCGCCGAGGATCGCTTCGATGTTGCGGAAGCAGAGTTCGGCCTGTGCGCCGGCCTCTTCGGGAATCTGGTCGTCCGCGGTTATGGCAACCTGACCCGAGCACAGCACCAGCCGCTTTCCAGGCGGTACCTCGACCCCGTGGCTGTAGCGGGCAAAGGGCGGCTTGATCGACTTCGGGGTGAGGAATCTGAACATGGCAATCTCCTGGGTGCCGCCAGCCTAAAGCCGGACCCATTACACCTTCAAGATGGCGGTGCATGTTGCCCGGGCGATTGTGGACAGCCGTTCAAAAAATAGGCACGATGCCTTTCGTACAGCATGACCCGTCCGCGCTTGGCATGGCAACGTCTTTCAAGCCGGCGGTCCCGGCGCCAGACGCCGGTGGCATGTGTCTTGCTTCTTGAATCTTTGGTGTCGAGCCTGGCGCGTGGCGCGCCGGAGCAAACAGAGGGTGGTGTGGATGTACGGAAAACAGAAGATCTCGGTGGCGGCGGTGGCCCTGCTTGCAGCCAGTACGCTGGGTGCTGCTGCGAATGAGAAAGTCACCTTCGGCACCAACTGGTTGGCCCAGCCGGAGCATGGTGGATATTATCAGTCCGTGGCGGACGGCACCTACGCCGCCTGCGGCCTCGACGTCACCATCATGCAGGGCGGTCCGCAGGTCAGCGGCCGACCGCTGCTGCTGGCCGGCAAGATCGATTTCTACATGGGCGGCAATCTGCTGTCGGCTTTCGATGCCGTCCAGCAAGGCATTCCGATGCGCGTGGTGGCGGCGGACTTCCAGAAGGACCCGCAGGTCATCATGTCCCACCCCGGCGAAGGGCTCGACAAATGGGAGGACCTGAAGAACGCCGACCAGTACATATTGGGCGACGAGGGCGTGCAGACCTTCTTCCAGTGGATGGTCATCGAACTCGGCTTCGACGCTTCCAAGCGCGCGCCCTACACCTACAACACCGCTCCCTTCCTCGCCAACAAGAAGTCGATCCAGCAGGGCTACGTCACCTCGGAGCCGTTCGCGGTCAAGAAGGAAGGCGGCTTCGTGCCGAACCAGTTCCTGCTCGCCGACTATGGCTGGGACACCTATTCGACGACGATCGAGGTGATGCAGGATACGATCGACAAGAAGCCGGAGGTGGTCCAGTGCTTCGTCGATGGCTCGGCCAAGGGCTGGTACAAATATCTGTACGGCGACAACAAGGCCGCCAACGACATGATCAAGAAAGACAATCCCGATATGAGCGACGAGCAGATCGCGTTCTCGATCGAGCAGATGAAGAAGTTCGGCCTTGCCGATTCCGGCGACACCGAAAAGCTCGGCATCGGCGCCATGACCGACGAGCGGATCAAGAATTTCTACGACAAGATGGTCAAGGCCAAGGTCACGCCAGCCGGCATCGACATCAAGAAGGCCTACACGCTGACCTTCATCAACAAAGGCGTCGGGCTCGAGCTGAAGAAATAGGCCGGCCCCGGTATGATAAGGGAAAAGGTGGCGCAAGCGCCGGCCTCGGATGTTGCATCGACATTGCTGGCGCTGAGGGGCGTCGGCAAGGTCTTCTCCAACGGCGTGCCGGCGCTCAGCGATGTCAATCTGACGATCCGGGAAGGCGATTTCCTCAGCCTGCTCGGGCCGTCGGGGTGCGGCAAGTCGACTGCATTGCGGCTGATCGCCGGCCTGTCGACGCCGACCTCCGGCGTGCTCGACTGGCGCGGCGGCGGCTCCCTTGATCGTTCGAACATCGGTTTCGTCTTCCAGGAGCCGACGCTGCTGCCTTGGGCCAATGTCTTCGACAATGTCTGGCTGCCGCTTCGGCTGAAAGGCATCAGCCGAGCCAAGGCCGCGCCAGCGGTCACTGAAATGCTGGCGCGGGTTCACCTGACCGGTTTCGAAGACGCGGTGCCGCGCGAACTGTCCGGCGGCATGAAGATGCGCGTCTCGATCGCACGCGCCATGGTGACCAAACCGCGCGTGCTGCTGATGGACGAGCCGTTCGCCGCACTCGACGAGATCACCCGCTTCAAGCTCAACAACGATCTCCTGGAACTGTGGCAGGACGAACGCTTCACCGTCGTCTTCGTCACCCACAGCGTCTTTGAAAGCGTGTTCCTCTCCAACCGCGTCGTCGTCATGGCGGCGCGGCCGGGCAGGGTGTTCGACGAACTCGCCATCGAGGCCTCCTATCCGCGCGACGAGGCGTTTCGCACCTCGCCCCACTATGCGGCCCTCTGCCGGCAGGCCTCCGACGTGCTGGTCAAGGCCATTAATTCAACAGCAGGCGCGCATCATGACGGCCATTGACGAGCACGTGCTCGAACTCGACCCCGAGGAAGCGCGCCGCGTGCGCCAGGAGCGGTTCGAACGGATCGGCCGCTGGGTGCTGCCGCTGGCGATCATGATCCTGGCGATCTGGCTGTGGGATCGCATCTGCGTCTGGAACGAGATTCCGCAGTACATCCTGCCGCGCCCGGGCGTGGTGCTGTGGACGCTCTATAGCGATGCCGGCCTGCTGTTTTCCTCGCTGCTGGTCACCTTGCGCATCACGTTCCTCAGCCTGGCTCTGGCCGTCATCGGCGGGGTCGGGCTGGCGGTGCTGTTTGCGCAATCGAAATGGGTGGAGATGTCGTTCTTCCCCTTCGCCATCGTGCTGCAGGTGACGCCGATCGTGGCGATCTTTCCGCTGATCAACATCTATGTGAACGACCAGACGACCAAGCTTCTGCTGTGCGCCTGGATCGTCGCCTTCTTTCCGATCCTGTCCAACACCACGCTTGGCCTCAACTCCGTCGACCGCAATCTGCGCGACATGTTCAAGCTCAACGGCGCGACGCGCTGGCAGCAACTGCGCTATCTCAGGCTACCGGCGGCGATGCCCTATTTCCTCGGCGGGCTGAAGATCGCCGGAGGCCTGTCGCTGATCGGCGCCGTGGTGGCCGAGTTCGTCGCCGGCACCACCGGCCAGTCGTCCGGCCTCGCCTCGCGCATCATCGAGGCCGGCTACCGGCTCAACGCGCCGCGGCTGTTCGCGGCGCTGTTCCTGATCTCGCTGACCGGCATTTTGATCTTCCTCGTGCTGTCGCTGATTTCGCATCTCATTTTGCGACGCTGGCACGAAAGCGCACTGAAGCAGGAGCGCTAGGATGACTGAAAGGTTGGCGCGAAGCGCCCCCCTCTGTCCTGCCGGACATCTCCCCCTCAAGGGGGAAGATTGGCTGTTGTCACGACCTTCGCCAATCTCCAACGTTGAAAAAAAAGAGCCGGCGCGGACGCTGCCAATCTTCCCCCTTGAGGGGGAGAGGTCCGGCAGGACAGAGGGGGGCAGGCCTTGATACCAGCCTCCGGCTCTTATCAGCTCGCTAACGTCCGTGTTCATCAATCACTGACGTCGGGCCTTACTGCAACTTACGATAATAACGGTTTCGCGCTGGCCGACATTGCCGTCGCCGACGGCAAGGTCTCCAGCATTGCAGCGCATGACCGATCGAAAGCGCCTGCCGATGCGATCGACCTCGCCGGCCGTATAA
>NZ_RZOM01000431.1:0-4783 GCF_003999175.1 Mesorhizobium sp. M7A.F.Ca.ET.027.03.2.1
ATGTCGGCTCGTCGAGGATGACCAGCCGCGCCTCGATCGACAGCGCCTTGGCGATCTCGACCATCTGCTGCTGCGCCAGCGACAGGGTCGCAACCGGCGTGTCGGCGGAAAAATTGGCGCCGACGCGCTTCAAAAGCGGCGCCACCATGGTGCGCAGCCTGGCGCGGTCGACGAGCTTCAGCGGCCCGGCGCGCAACGGCTCGCGGCCGAAGAAGATGTTGGCCGCGACATCGAGATTTTCGAACAGGTTGAGTTCCTGGTGGACGAAGGCGATGCCCGAACCCAGGCTGGCTTCGACGGAGAGCCTGTCATGCGCGGTGCCGTCGACGGTGATCGTGCCGCTGTCGGGCGTGGTGACGCCGCCGAGGATCTTCATCAAGGTCGATTTGCCGGCGCCGTTTTCACCGACGAGGCCGATGACCTCGCCCGGCCTGACTTCCATGGAGAAGCCGTCCAGCGCCACGACGCCCGGATAGGTCTTGCGCACGTTCTCGAGGCTGAGGAACGGGGCGGTCACGGATGCAGCAATGGATGTGTCGGAATAGTTCATCATGCCTGACAGCGATTGGCGGAACGGCCTCCTCGCAGACTGACGGGCCTTGGGAGGCCCGTCAATAAAAAGCGAGGCGTCGCGCTGCCCCTCACCCTACCCCTTCCGGGGCGAGCCACTTGTCTCGCCCGTCCTTCGGACCCCCGTATAGAGACGGGGAGAGGGGGATTGCCAGCGTTGGAGCGCTTCCCTTCTCCCCGTCACCATACGGGGAGAAGGTGCCGGCAGGCGGATGAGGGGCGGCGCTAACGACGATCAGTTTCCAGACATCGCCTTCAGATTGGCGGCGTAGGCGTCGACATCATCCTTGCCGATGATCTTGGTCGGGATGATGATGAGGTTGCCTGCCGGGATGCCAGACTTGTCGCCCTTGAGATAGGCAGCCATCAGCTTCATGCCCTGATAGGCCCATTCGAAGGGCTGCTGCACGACGGTGGCGGCAACGGTGCCTTCCTTGACGCCGCCCAGCGTGATCGGATCGTCGTCGAAACCGACGACGGTGATCGAGCCGAGCTTGCCGGCGTCGCGCAGCGCTTCATAGATGCGCGGCGTGTTGTAGGAGTAGAAGCCGACCATGCAGGTGACGTCGGGGCTGGCGACCAGCGCGTCCTCGACGTTCTTCTTGGCGCGCGCCTGGTCGATGTCGTCGCCGCGCACGTCGATCAGCTCGATCTTGGTGCCGGCCAGGCCGTCCTTCATGCCCTGGATGCGCTCCTTGGCATTGTCGGCGCCGAGCAGGCCGACGAAGCCGAGGCACTTGCCGCCATTGGGCATCGCCTTCTTGGCGATTTCGGCCGCCTGCTTGCCGGCATCGACATTGGACGAGCCGATATAGGCGACGCGCTTGGTCTGCGGTGCGTCCGAGTCGGTGGTGAACAGCGCCGTTTCCGAGGCGATCTTGTTGAGGCCATCGGTCGAGGTCTTGGGATCGACGGCCGAGACCATGATGCCCTTGACGCCGGCGGTCACCAGATCGTCCATCAGCCGCTGCTGGATGGCGACCGAGGACTGCTCGGGATATTTGAGCTCAAGATTGTAGTCGGGCAGTTCGCCCTGCGCCTTCTTGACGCCGGCTTCGGCGGCCTTCCAGAAATCGGAAGCGCCGTTGACGACGAAGGCCAGCGTCGGCTTGTCTTGGGCGCGCGCGATGGCCGTGGCCGACAGGCCAAGCAGCAGCGCGGTCGCGGCTACGGATGCATTGCGTATCAAGGATTTCATGTTCAACCTCCCGTTTGGCTCAGTCGTTGGACCGGCCGATCTTGCACTGACCTGATTTGCCGTTTGCAGCGTGGACGCCCTCCTCCTCAAAGGGGTTCCCGGCACCGAAGAATGGCGTCGTTCCAGCCACGATCATGGACCTTAGAGACTCATCCTTCGTTCGTAAATAGTCCGATTTGTCTGACATATCACATATCCGAGACAAGGCTTGCGGAGCTAGGATCCGCTCGCCACCGGGCCATTTTTCGCACTCTCCCGCCGCCCCGAACCCACCGGGCCGTACGCGACGGATTGACGGTACAGCGCATTTTTGTATTAGTAAACAGTATTAGTTCCGAGCCAATGCCGGGGTTTCGCGGTGCGCCCGCCGCCGAGCCGTGATCACCGCTGGCCCGCCGCCCAAGCCTTCCGCCCTTTGAGTTTTGGCTTGTATGGAGATCCACGGCGGATGGACCTCCTGCATACTAATAGTTATAAACGGCCTGGACGTTATCTCTATGCATCGACGGCGTCACGCCATCTTGCCGGCCTGACCGGCCTGCCAGACTGGGAGTTGCCATGAGCGAGACGACGGATCGGGCCAGCGACACGGCGAGACGGCGCAAGGCGCCGGCCAAGGGCGCCAAGGGCCGCGTCACCATGATCGATATCGCCAGGGCGGCCGGCTGCTCGCAGGCGACCGTCTCCTTCGTGCTCAACAACTCGCCGGGGATCAAGCTGTCGCAGCAGACCCGCGAACGGGTGATCGAGGCCGCGCGGACGCTCGGCTACGCCGCGCCCGCTTTCGAGGCCCTTCACCCGACGTCGCCTGCCTTCGGGGGGCCCGCCTTCGAAGGGCTGGACGGGGTGATCGGCTTTGCCGTCGACCAGCTCGCCACCAGCCCGGAAGCCGTGGTCGCCATCGAGGGCGCACGCCAGGCCTCGTGGAACGCCGGCAACGTGCTGCTGGTGGCGCAGACGCTGGGCGATTCCGTCATGGAGCCGCGCGCCATTTCAGCGCTGACCAAGCGGGGCATTTCGGCGCTGATCTACATGACCATCTTCACCCGCGAGATCACAGCGCCCGATTACCTCTACGGCCTCGACATCCCGGTGATCCTGCTCAACTGTTATACGGCCGACTACGCCTTCCCCGCCGTGGTGCCGAGCGAGATCGCCGGCGGCCAGAGCTCGACCCGCCACCTGATCAGCCACGGCCACCGCCGCATCGCCACCATCACCGGCGAGCCGTGGATGCAGGCGGCACAAGACCGGCTGAAAGGCTACCGCCGCGCGCTCGCCACCGCCGACATCCCGTTCGATCCCGAGCTGGTGGTCGAAGGCGACTGGTCGGCCAGCGCCGGCTACGCCGCGACCGTCAAGCTGCTGGCGCTCAGGGACAAGCCCACCGCCATCTTCTGCCAGAACGACCGCACCGCGATCGGCTGCTACGAAGCGCTGAAGGAAGCCGGCCTGCACATCCCGCAAGACATTTCCGTGGTCGGCTACGACGACGAGGAAATCGCCCGGCATCTGTTCCCGCCGCTGACGACCTCGATCCTGCCGCACATGGCAATGGGCCAATGGGCGATCGAACAGCTGGAAGCGCCGGCGGCGCCTGGACGGGGGCGCTATCCGATTACGAAGCTGGAGTGCCCGCTGGTGGAGCGGGAGAGTGTGCGGGGGGTAAAGGCCGGCTGACGGCGGCTCGGCTGGCCAGCCACGGGTCACCGCAGGCGCCGAACTGAGCGCTGTGAATTTCGCATGTGGATAAAAGTCGGTGTTGGGATATTTAATTCCAAGCGGCTGCTCCAGGCGGGAGCGGCTGAAACGGGCCGGTTGCCGACCGGCAGCTTTCGGGCGTACGGCCGCGAAAATGGACATCGGACCCTTGAGGGGTGGATCGTCCCGTTTCGCCAAACTTAGTGAAATGATGACACAATATGAGTTGCAAAAAGAGGCGCCGCGCCTCATCATAGGTTGATGAGGGGCACGTGACCGGTCTCGAAATGAAAGATCTGCGGCAGCGGGCGAAGCTATCGCAGGCCCAGTTAGCGTCAGCGATCGGCATGTCGCGGGAAAGCATCGGGCGCATCGAGCGAAGCCGGGAAACTGTCGAGAAGCGGACCGAGCTGGCGGTGCGCTACATCGCCGAATACGGGATTGCCGTAGACCGGTCGCTTTCGCAGATTCATTCTGATGTCGCGAACGTGCTTGACGACGCTGCCGTACGCGCCAGCCCATCGATCCAGCGCACCGACAAGCTGAAGGTCGCGCTTGAGAGCTGGACTGCAGCGGGTGGAAGCGATACTGGCCGGCAGCTAATCTATCGCGCGCAAGGGGTGATCGGCCAGATCAACGTGTCAGATGCGCGAGACCCGACCTTTGCTCGGACGATGAGCGACCTGACTCAAGTCAAGCTCGAGTGGGCGGCTCTTAAGGCATGACCAACATCGCAACGTCGACTCCCTGTCTCGGCGAAGTGTCCAGGAGGCCAGAGCCGGCGATTAAATTCGGCGAGTTCATCGCCAGTGCAGTAAAGACTGCCAGCGGCGAGATCGGCGATCAGTCTCCCGTTACGATCTCACACCCACTGCTGAACGGTGTGCCTTACGCGGCCTTTCGCCGTGAAATAGACATCGAAACGCGACGTGAACTTGGTGCCTTCTTCTCGAGCGACGGCATATCGAGGGGCTTGGCGATTCAGCTGGCCGAAATGCTCGATGCGGATTCCCTCGTGCTTGATCCAAGCTGCGGAATCGGTGACCTGCTGCTCGCGCGAGCTGCAATTCTTCCTCTGGGAGCGAATTTAGAAGCAACACTAGCGCTCTGGGGTGAACGGCTAGCCGGCTTTGATATTCGCGAGGACCTAATCGATCTGTGCAAGGTTCGGCTGTGCATGCTGGCGCGGGCGCGTGGTGGGTTCACGGATCAAACCGATCCTCTGGAAGCATTTCCACAAATCGTTGCACAGGACATGACGGCGCCTGAAAGTCGTGACCTGCTATGGCGTGCCGACGCGATCCTGTTCAACCC
>NZ_RZOM01000432.1:0-4779 GCF_003999175.1 Mesorhizobium sp. M7A.F.Ca.ET.027.03.2.1
CTGCCGTGGTGGAAGCAGCACCGGCTCCTGCGCCGGCGACGCCGCCCGTTGCAGGCGTGACCGAGCCCAAGATCGTCGTCGAGGCGGTCGAGATCGACGGCAGCAAGATCTTTGTCGCCGGTCTCGCCGATGCCGGCCGCAAGGTGCGCGCCTATGCCAACGACATCCTGCTCGGTGATGCGCAAACGTCGACGGATGGTCATTTCCTGGTCGAGGCGACGCGCGACATTCCGGTCGGCAGCTACACAATACGTGTCGACGGCCTCGATACCGACGGTGTGACAGTTGTGGCCCGCGCAGCCGTGCCGTTCGAGCGCGAGCCGGGCGAAGCGGTCGCCGCCGTGGCACCCTCGGCGCCGAAGCCCGTTCAGCCCAAGCCGGCCGCACCTGCCGCCGCCGAGGCGCCGGCCGCGGCCGAGACGGCTCCGGCCACCACGCCTGCTCCCGCCACCGAGGCTCCGGCCGTTGTGGCGGAGGCGACGCCGCCGAGCGACGTGCCCGAGACCGTGGCGCCCAAGCTTGAACATGCCGACGGCGCCGTCATCATCCGCCGCAACGACACGCTGTGGCGGATCTCGCGGCGCGTCTATGGCCATGGCGTGCGCTTCTCGACCATCTACCTCGCCAACCAAGACCAGATCAGCGATCCCGACCGCATCTGGCCGGGGCAGGTGTTCAAGGTCCCGGAAAAGTCGAAGGAAGGCGAAGCCGCCGACCTCAAGGCGATGGGCGAGCAGGCAACGACAGCGCCGGCCAAGACGCAGTAGGGTTGGCGATTGGCCAATCTCCCTCCTTGAGGGGGAGGTGGCAGGCCAGAGGGGTCGTCGCGCGTGAAGCGCCGACCTTCTCTTTTCTCCAAACGACGTCGCGTCAGGACGCACCGACCCCCTCTGTCACCTTTGGTGACATCTCCCCCTCAAGGGGGGAGATTAGGTCGCTCTACCCATCGGGGTAGCTTGCCGCAGACCTGCTCATCGTCTATCGCCGATGGACGATGACTGAATCCCTTATGGAAACAAACGCACCTGGCTGCACCCCGGACAGCCGAGCCGTTGCCACCCGGCTGGCAGCACTTTCGCACCCGGCTCGGATCGAAATCCTGAAATACTTGTCCGCAAGCAACTCCTGCTACTGCCGCGAAGTCGTCGATCGGTTCGATCTGGCGCAGTCCACCGTGTCACAACATCTGAAAATACTGGTCGAAGCCGGGCTGGTTCGCTTCGAGCCCGATCGCCAGCGTTCGCGCTATGCGATCGACCGTGCCGCGCTCGCCGATGTTTCTGCATCGGTGGCCGCCCTCGTCAATTCCTGCTGCTCCGGCCGCTGAAAATAAGAAGAAGGCGCCAAAAATGGCCGAAAAAACCGTCTCCGACTCTTTGACCTTCAAGACGCTGCTCAATTTGTGGCCCTATATGTGGCCGGCGGATCGCGCCGATCTGAGAGCCCGGGTCACCTGGGCGACGCTGTTGCTCGTCGTCGCCAAGCTGACGCTGGTCGCCGGTCCCTATTTCTTCAAATGGGCAACGGACGCGCTGGCCGGCGACTCCAAATCGGTGCCACCGCTGCCGACATTTCTGCTGGCGCCGGTCATGCTGGTCGTCGCCTACAATGTCGTGCGTCTGGTGCAGCTTGGCTTCAATCAGCTGCGCGACGCGCTGTTTGCACGCGTCGGCCAATACGCGGTGCGCCAGCTCGCCTTCCGCACCTTCGTTCACATGCACCAACTATCGCTGCGCTTCCACTTGGAGCGTCGCACCGGCGGCCTGTCGCGCATCATCGAGCGCGGCACCAAGGGCATCGAGACGATCGTGCGCTTCATCATGCTCAACACGGCGCCGACCATCCTCGAATTCGCGCTGACCACGGGCATCTTCGCCTACACCTATGGCTGGAAATATGTGGTCGTCGTCGCGGTCACCGTCTGGGTCTATGTCTGGTTCACGGTGCGCGCCAGCGACTGGCGCATCTCGATCCGCCGCGACATGAACGACAGCGACACCGACGCCAATACCAAGGCAATCGACTCGCTGCTCAATTACGAGACGGTCAAGTACTTCAACAATGAAGGCATGGAAGCCGAGCGTTTTGACCGCTCGATGGCACGCTACGAGGTCGCCGCGACGCGCATCTGGACCTCGCTTGGCTGGCTGAATTTCGGGCAGGGCATCATCTTCGGCCTCGGCACCGTCATCGTCATGTGTATGTCGGCGCTGGAAGTACAGGCCGGTTCGCAAACGGTCGGTGACTTCGTCTTCATCAACGCCATGCTGATGCAGCTGTCGGTGCCGCTCAATTTCATCGGCTTCATCTACCGCGAAATCCGCCAGGGGCTGACCGATATCGAGCAGATGTTCGATCTGCTGGATGTTCCACAGGAGATCGTCGACAAGCCGGATGCCAGGCCGCTCGCGGTCAGTGCCGGCAAGGTCGAGTTCCGCGACGTGCATTTCTCCTATGACCCGAACCGCAAGATCCTGAAGGGCATCAGCTTCGAGGTGCCGGCCGGCAAGACCGTCGCCATCGTCGGGCCTTCGGGTGCCGGCAAGTCGACCATCTCGCGGCTTCTGTTCCGCTTCTACGATGTGCAGGGCGGCCAGGTGCTGATCGACGGCCAGGATATCAAGGAGGTGACGCAGGAGAGCCTGCGCGGGGCGATCGGCATGGTGCCGCAGGACACCGTGCTGTTCAACGACACCATCGCCTACAACATCCGCTACGGCCGCATCGGCGCCAGCGAGGAGGATATGCGCAAGGCCGCCGAACTTGCCCAGATCGGTCCGTTCATCGAGCGATTGCCTGACGGCTACATGTCGATGGTCGGCGAACGCGGGCTAAAACTTTCGGGCGGCGAGAAGCAGCGCGTGGCGATCGCCCGCACCATCCTGAAAGCGCCGCCGATCCTGATGCTCGACGAAGCGACCTCGGCGCTCGACAGCCACACCGAGCAGGAGATCCAGGCAGCGCTCGACCTGGTCAGCCGTGGCCGCACCACCATCGTCATCGCCCACCGCCTGTCGACGGTGATCACGGCCGATGAGATCATCGTGCTGCAGGACGGACAGATTGCCGAGCGCGGCACCCATGCCGAGCTGATGCGCAAGCATGGCCTCTACGCCTCGATGTGGGACCGCCAGCGCGAGGCGACCGAAGCCGAAGAGCGCCTACGCATCGCCCGCGAGGGCGACGAGCTTGGCGTCGTCGTTCGCCGGCGGACGTCCGAGGTGAATTGACACCGTTTCCTTCTCCCACGAGGGGAAAAGAGAAAAATTTCCGCTTGACCTCAACTTAAGTTGAGATCGTAGGCTGTTCTTGGAGCCCACCAACTAGCGTGAATCAAGAACGGAGCAATCGAATGAGCGAGACAAATCAGACTGTTGACGGGGGCAGCGTGTTCAGGGTGGACAAGTTCGTCGTCCCGGCCGCCGCCCGCGAGGAGATACTCGCCAAGGTCAGGACAACGCATGAATTGCTGCGCCTGCAACAAGGCTTTGTGCAGGATTTCCTGCTTGAGCAATTCTCAGGGCCGGGCGAATTCAACCTTGTGACCATCGTCGAATGGGAAAGCCAGGCAGCCATCGACAACGTCGTGCCGATCGTCAAGGCCGCGCACGAGCGCATCGCTTTCAACCCGCACGAGACGATCGCCCGGCTCGGCGTGCGCGCCGACATCGCCAACTATCAGAGAGTACCTGGGCTGTAGAAAAGCCGTTACGGCCAACCGATGCCAGGTGCCGGCGCTTCGACTTTGAGCACCTGGCCGGTACGGGCTTCAGAACGTCTTGGGATTTGGGATCATGGACGGGCAACCTTTTCCCGCGCCTTGAACCGTCGGTGTCCCGAATTCTGCCGACAACGACACTGACCGGGCAAGCGGATCGCGACCCCTGCCGGCGCACCCAATACGGCCTTCACTATTGTTGCGTTGCGGCGAGGGGGGCTTTCGGCTATTGAGGCCCCACCTGAAACGGAGCCCGTTTACACCCGATGAGCCTTGTCGATACGGTCAAGAACGCGTTCGTACCGATCCATCGCGAAGGCTATCCCTTCATCGCGGCCTTTGGCGCGGCGACGCTTTTCCTCGGCTATTTCTCCTCGATCCTGTTCTGGATCGGTCTGATCCTGACGGCCTGGTGCGTTTATTTCTTCCGCGATCCCGAGCGCGTCACGCCGGTCGATGACCGCCTGGTGGTCAGCCCCGCCGACGGCATCATCTCGGCGGTAGGACCCGCCGTGCCGCCGCGCGAACTCGGCCTCGGCAATGCCGAGATGACCCGCATTTCGGTGTTCATGAACGTCTTCTCCTGCCACGTGAACCGCGCCCCGGTGCGCGGCCGTATTGCGAAAATCGAGCACCGGCCGGGCAAATTCCTCAATGCCGAACTCGACAAGGCCAGCACCGAGAACGAGCGCAACGGCCTGGTCATCGAGAGCCCCAACGGCACGGTCGCGGCCGTCCAGATCGCCGGCCTGGTGGCGCGCCGCATCGTCTGCTGGGCCGAGGCCGGCGGCTCAATCGGCACTGGCGAGCGTTTCGGCCTGATCCGCTTCGGCTCGCGTGTCGATGTGTTCCTGCCCCTGACCGCCACGCCGCGCGTTGCCGTCGGCCAGACGGCGGTTGGCGGCGAAACCGTGCTGGCTGAATTCGGCGGTGTTGCCGGCACGCCTCTTGTTCGGGTTTCCTGACCGGTGGGCACGCAATACAAAAAGTTCGAGGCCCATGCCAGCGGCGGTCCGCGCATCCGCGAAATCCCGATGCGAATGGCGCTGCCCAATCTGGTC
>NZ_RZOM01000433.1:0-4775 GCF_003999175.1 Mesorhizobium sp. M7A.F.Ca.ET.027.03.2.1
GTGAAGTACCAGTCCGAAACCCGTGATGCCATGTCGCGTGCGGCGCGCGACGAGCCACCCTGGAAGATTTCGGGCAGCGGCTGCGGCGGCTTCGGCTTCAGCGAATATTGGTTGAAGCGGTAGAAATCACCACGGAAGGTGAAGCTGTCTTCAGTCCATATTCCGCGCAGCGCACGAATGAATTCTTCCGAGCGGCGGTAGCGCTCGTCATGGTCGAGCCAATGCTCGCCAATGGCGTGGAACTCGCCGCGGAACCAGCCGGAGACAAGATTGATCGCGACGCGGCCGTTGGTCAGGTAGCTGATGGTGGCGATCTGCTTGGCCGCCAGCGCCGGGTTCCATGGCCCGGGCAGGATCGCGGCGATGACCTTGAGCGTGGTGGTCGCCGCCAGCAGATCATGGCTGAACGCCACCGATTCATGCTGTTCGTCGGCGCCGTAGCCAGCGGTGAAACGGATCTGGCTGAGCGCGTAGTCGAAGCCGGACCTCTCGGCGATCTGCGCCAGCTTGCGGTTATACTCGGCCGAATGGTTGGTGCGCTGCTCGATGTTGGAGATCACCAGGCCGCCCGAAACATTCGGCACCCAGTAGGCAAACTTGATCGCGTCGGTCTCTGCGTGTGCCATGAAATGTCTCCCATTCAGGCCGTGTCATTGATCGATCCGGCCGCAACCGGACTTCGCCGATATTTATTATGTTTATAGAATATATATACAAAGAAGGATTTTCCGTTTTTGGGGCTCTCTTGGGACGGAAATACCAATTTTCGCTGCCGAACCCGGCCTGCAGATGTCAGCCCGCAAGAGGGCCATGCGCGGCATGGGCGCCGACCGCCTGCGCTGACGGTAGCGTAACCAGCAGCTTGGCAATTTCCCCCGCGACCGCCTGGGCATGGCGTGCAACTTCCGGCAGACCCATGAGCTCGCCGAAAGTGCCTCGTGCCAGCGGGCCGGCGACCAGGAGTGTCGCAACCGCCTCACCGTCCGAGCCGATTGCGCGGCTGTCGAGACTTGTCTCGATGCCAAGTCCATATTGGTCCGTCCTGATCAAGCCGGCTTCCGCCAGCGAGCTTAGCGCCGGGTTCAGCTGTAATGCCTGCCCATGAGCCGGACCCGTAGTGTTGATGACGGCATCGAAGCGCGTCGTCTCGATCCGTGTCTGCCCGCGTCGTTGGAAGCTGACAGCCAGGCTGCCGTCCTCATCGTTCGACGCGACAAGCCTGGCGGCAATGGTGTCGAATGTGCCGGCCACATGACGCCGGTCGAGCACCGCCGCCACCTGCGGAGCGATCCTGAAGCGATGCACGTCCCAGAACACGCGCAGCTGGCGGACCAGCCTTGCCCGCTCCGGCGGGGCAAGTGCGGCCCACAGCACCGGCCCCTGCAGGCGCAGTTGGTCGAAGACCGACTGCCAGTTGACATTGGCCGCTCTCGCAGCTGTCAGCGTCGCGCGAATGGCCCTGAGCAGGCCGAGCGCCGTCGTGGCCGGCGCGGATGCAAAATCGCCAAAAGGCTCGCCCCTGACATCGGGGTGTCCGCGCGAGCGTAAGCCGCGGCGCGACAGCGCCAGGATGCGGCCGCGATGGCCACGACGGTCGAGTTCGGCGACCATGTCGGCAGAGGTCAGCCCGGAGCCGACGATCAGCACCGACGCCTCCGGACCAATCCCGGCAAGCGCCGCTGGTGCGTACGGGTCGGCGATGAAACCCGGTGCTTCCGTCAGATGGATCAGCGCGGCTGGAATCGCGGGCTGTGGGTGCGTCGCTGCCAGGACGACGATATCGGCAGCGACCAACCCACTGGACGTATGCACGGTCCAGCCCGCGCCACTGGCATCGCGCGTCACGCGTATGGCGAGACCTTCGACATGACGGACAAGGCTGGAACCGAGATACGGCGCCAGATGCTCGGCGACGTAGCGACCGAACACACGCCGGCGCGGAAAAGCGTCGCCGTTCTTCCAGATGGCGTCCGGGTCGTGTTCGAGTTCTCCGCTGCCAGTCAACCAGCGTGCAAAATGCTGCGGGTCGTCGGGAGCCATGCTCATCCTGATCGCGGGAACATTAACCCGATGAGACGGTTCCTCGCTGGAATAGGCAAGGCCACCGCCAAGAACCGGCCGTGGCTCGACCACGGAAATGGAAATCCGCTCCGGCCGAGGCATTTGCGCCAGGTGCCACGCCACCGCGGCGCCGGAAAAGCCGCCGCCGATGATGGCGACGTGCAACCGCGAGGACGCAGGAAGCAAGTTCACGAGGCGCTGGCGAGCGACTTCGGCCGGTGGTCGCCGGCGATGGTTTCGCCGAACGGACCGGTGTTGACGGAAGAGCCGGCTGCCTTGACCAGATGGTCGGTCGGCAGTTTCGGCAGCACGAGCTCACCAAAGCGATAGGCTTCTTCGAGATGCGGATAGCCGGAAAGGATAAAGGTATCGATGCCGAGGCGCCGGTACTCGTCGATGCGCTCGGCGATCGTGTCGGGATCGCCGACAAGTGCGGTCCCTGCGCCGCCGCGCACCAGGCCGACGCCGGCCCACAGATTGGGCGCGATCTCGAGCTTGGCGCGATTGCCGCCATGCAGTGCGCTCATCCGCGCCTGGCCGACCGAATCCATGCGGGCAAAGACCTTCTGCGCCGAGGCGATCGTCGCATCGTCGAGCCGGCTGATCAGCCTGTCGGCCGCGGCCCAAGCCTCCTCGGTGGTTTCGCGGACGATGACATGCAGCCTAATGCCGAAGGAGAGCTTGCGGCCGGCCTTCTGCGCCAGTTCACGCATGCCGTCCAGCTTGCGCTCGACATCGGCTGGCGGCTCTCCCCAGGTCAAATATTTGTCGATCTCCTGCGCCGCCACCACGGACCCAGCGTCGGACGAGCCGCCGAAGTAGAGCGGCGGATAGGGTGTCTGAACCGGCGGAAACAGCAGCCTTCCATCCTCGATGCGGAAATGCTTGCCCTCATGCTCGACCGTCTCGCCGCTCAGCACCCGCTTGTAGATCCGAAGGAATTCCTGCGTCACCTCGTAGCGCTCGGCATGCGACAGAAAAATGCCGTCGCCCTTGTTCTCCAGCGGATCGCCGCCGGTGACGACGTTGATCAGCAGGCGGCCATTGGAGATGCGATCCAGCGTCGCAGTCATGCGCGCGGCCAGCGTTGGCGACTGCAAACCGGGCCGCACGGCGACAAGGAAACGCAAGCGTTCGGTCATCGGCACAAGAGCCGATGCGATCACCCAGGAATCCTCGCACGAGCGGCCGGTCGGCAACAGCACGCCATAGTAGCCGAGCATGTCGGCCGCCTTCGCCACTTGCGTCAGATACGGCAGATCGACCGATCTGCCGCCCTCGGCCGTGCCAAGATAACGGCTGTCGCCATGCGTCGGCAGAAACCAGAGCACCTTGATGCGGTCCGGCACGACCCGGCTCATGGCCTCTGTCCCGCTGCCTGACGAAGGCGGCCGGGTATGCCTGCTTTGGTGAGTAGCTGATGCGAAAGAGTGGGCATGGCGTGGTCCTGTCCGGGTGGAAACCAGATCGCCAGTGCAGATTGCTTATTCCACAAACTCTGTAGAGTTAGTTTATTCCAATTCTGCCGCCGCTATTAGAATTTCTCTCTCTGGCAAGAAAAGGAGGCCGGCCCGAATACACCGGGCCGGCCTCCTCGTATCAGAACGCTGGTTCGACCGCGTTGACGTTGTCCTTGGTGACGACGGTCAGCGGGATGGGCAGCCGGTCCTTGACCTGCTTGCCGTCGATGATCTCGGCCATCGTGTTGATTGCCAGGCGGCCATCCTCGACGGGCGACTGGACGATGGTCGAGTACATTTCATTGGTGCGGATCGATTCGAACGCATCCTTCTGGCCATTGATGCCGACGATCGGCGGTGCGGCCTTGGAGGGGTTGGCCTCCTTCCAGGCATCGATGAAGCCGCGGGCCATCGTGTCGTCATTGGCGTAGACGCCGCTGATCTGGTCGCCGAAGCGTGTGATCAGATCGCGGCTGACCACCAGCGCCTTTTGCTGGTCGAAGTCGGCGTTGACCGTGTCGAGCACCTTGATGTCTGCATTGGTTTCCTTGAGACGGTCGGTGAAGCCGCTGACGCGTCCGATCGTGGTGCCGTTGCCGGCCTGGCCGGCGATGATGACGACGGAGCCCTTGCCGCCGAGCGCCTTGCTCAGCGAGTCCGCCGCCAGCTTGCCTTCCTCGTAGACGTCAGGCCCGGTGAACGACTTGATGAACGGCTTGGCATCGTCGCTCATCGGTGAATTGATGAGGATCGCCGGAATGTTCGCCTGCTGCGCGCGCGCCAGCCCCGGTATGTATGCCTGCGGGTCGAGCGGCCACAGGATGATGCCGTCGACCTTGCGCGCAACGCAGGTGTTGAGCTGCTCGGTGCCTTTCTGGACATCAAAATCCTGGCTGAGGCTCAGGATCTCGATGCCGAGTTCCGCGGCGCGCGCCTGAAGCGCCTTGTTGGCCGGCGTCGCGTAGGCATGCGAATCCGCTGCCGTCACGTAGCAGACCGTCTTGGCGCTGGCCCAGCCCGTCGATGCCAGCACAGCCGCCACGGCGGCGACGTGAAGCATGCTTTTCTTGCCAATCATGTGTTTCCTCCCAATCATGTGGTTCCTCCTTGAGTGATTGGATTGTCGCGAACGAGCGCCGGGCGCGTGCCCGGAGCCCTCCCCTTGGTGGTAACGGCCCGATCGAGCACGACGAGCAGGATCAGGATAAGCCCGGACACGACCTGCTGGACGTATGCGGGAACGGACTGGAACTC
>NZ_RZOM01000434.1:0-4769 GCF_003999175.1 Mesorhizobium sp. M7A.F.Ca.ET.027.03.2.1
CCTTCTCGGTCCGCATCGTCAGCGCCGTCATCGCCTTCGTCAGCCAGGTGCTGATGGCACGCTGGATGGGCTCGTTCGAGTACGGCATCTTCGTCCTCGTCTGGGTGACGATGGTCATCGTCGGCAATCTCGCCTGCCTGGGCTTCCACACCTCGGTCATCCGCTACATTCCCGAATACCGAGAGCGCGGCTTGATGGATGAACTGCGCGGCATCGTGCTGGCCAGCCGTCTGTTCGTGCTGATCGCCTCCACGCTGATTGCCGGGCTCGGCGCGCTCGGCGTCTGGCTGGCGGCACCCTGGATCGAGAACTATTATGTGATCCCGTTCATCCTCGGCGTCATCTGCCTGCCGATGATTGCCATGTCCGACCTTCTGTCGGGCCTGGCACGCGCCAACAGCTGGGCGCTGTTTGCCCTGTCGCCGACCTATCTGGTGCGGCCCGTGCTGATCCTGCTGTTCATGGCGCTGATGCTGTTCGTGGGCTACGCACCCGATGCCAGGACCGCCATCTTCGCCTCGATCGCCGCCACTTACGTCACTACGCTGGGACAACTGGTCGGTGTCACCCAGCGCATGGAACGGCAGATCCCGGCGGGGCCGATAAAGGTCCATTTCGCGCAATGGTTCGTCGTCTCGCTGCCGATCTTCCTGGTCGAGAGCTTCTTCTTCCTGCTGACCAATGCCGATGTGCTGATGGTCGGCGCCTATATGGATCCCAACGACGTCGCCGTTTATTTCGCCACCGTGAAGACGCTGGCGCTGGTGCATTTCGTCTACTTCGCCGTCAAGGCCGGCGTTGCCCAGCGCTATGCGCAGTTCACCCATGGCGACCCGCAAAGGCTTGCCGCCTTCGCCCGCGAGACGGTGTCGTGGACGTTCTGGCCATCGCTGTTGATGGCACTACTGGTGCTGGCGCTCGGCGAGCCGATGCTGGTGCTGTTCGGCCCTGAATTCACATCAGGCTATCCGTTGCTGTTCCTGCTTGTCTTCGGCGTCGTGGCGCGGGCCGCCGTCGGCCCCTGCGAAAGCCTGCTGACGATGAGCGGCAACCAGAACATCTGTGCTGCCGTCTATGCCATGACGCTGGCCTTCAACATCGCCCTCAATGTAGTGCTCATCCCGATGTTCGGCCTGTGGGGCGCGGCAATGGCCACCGCCTTTGCCATGATCTTCGAAGCCGGCGCGCTCTCCTTCACGGTGTGGCGCAAGCTCGGCATCGCCATGCTCATCTTCTTAGCCCCGAAAGGAGCCGCGTGATGGCTGCCATCCCGTTGCTTGAGGAAACCAGCGGCGGCACTGCCGGCGCGATGGTGTCTGGCCTTGCCGGACTGACCCGCGACGCCGACCCCGCTCACATTGAAATCCTCGCCAACAACCGGCCCGAGCGCAAGCTCGCCATCTATCCGGCATCGGCAGGCTTCGACCTGGTCGAGGAGCTGGATTATCTCTGCGCCCGCACGGTCGAGCCCAACGTGTTCTTCAACCCGCGTTTCCTGGCGCCCGCCATGCCGCGGCTGGAGGACCGCGAGGTGCGGCTGGCGGTCATCCGCGACGGCGACGAATACCGCAACCGGCTGCGTCTTCTGGTGCCGTTCTCGGTGGAACGGCCGGTGGTGCCGCTCGGCGTGCCGGTCATGCGCACATGGTCGAGCCCGTTCGGTCCGCTCGGCACGCCGCTGGTCGACCGCGACGATCCGGTCGGCGTCGTCGAAGACTTCTTCTCGATGCTGTCGCGCCCGCACCTCAAGCTCCCGAAAGTCTTCGTCCTGGCCGATGTCCGGCTCGATGGCCCGGTGGCGAGCCTGCTTGCCACCGTGGCCGAGGCGCGCGGCCTGACGCTGGTCACCACCGGCCAGATCCAGCGCCCGGCGCTGGAGAGCGAGCTCGATGGAGACGATTATCTGAAGGCCTCGCTGCGCGCGCACCATTATCGCGAGTTCCGCCGCCTGAAGCGGCGCCTCGGCGACCTCGGCAGGCTGGAGCATGTCGTGGCGCGCGGCCCTGAAGACATCCGCCATGCCATCGAAGGCTTCCTGTCGCTGGAAGCCGCCGGCTGGAAAGGCCGCGAACGCACCGCCATGGCGATCGACCGCTTCCGCGCCGCCTTCGCCCGCGAAGCCGTGCACCGGCTGGCCGAACAGGACATGTGCCGCATCCATTCGCTGACGCTCGACGGCCGCACCATCGCCTGCCTGATCGTCTTCGTCGAAGCCGGCATCGCCTACACCTGGAAGACCGCCTATGACGAGACGCTGGCCAGCTATTCGCCCGGCACGCTGCTGATGATCGAGGTGACCAGGCAGCATCTCGACGATCCCAACATCATGATGACCGATTCCTGCGCGGTGCCCGACCATCCGGTGATGAGCCGGCTCTGGGCGGAGCGCAAGCCGATGGGCACGCTGGTGATCGGCCTGGCGCCGGACGCCGACCGCCTCACCCGCCAGGCCGCCTCGCAACTGCACCTCTACCGCGAAACCCGCAACATGGCCCGCCTGCTGCGCAACCGCATGAAGAGCCTGTTGGGGCGGCGCTGAGAAAAGGCAGGGTGCGTTCTGGAGAATGGCACATCTTCGCTGCAATATTTGACGGGTGGGTGACCGGGAGTTTACTTCGGTTGCCAGCAGGCAAACGCGAATATTGATCTCTGCTTATAAAAAACGTGATTTCTCCCAGAAATTTCCAGTGAAAGCCGATAAAACCTACTCGCATTCTTGTTCTTAATTCACGATAATCTAGTGATTCGGTAGCGATGAGAGAGAAATGTCGCTGAATCATGAGGCCAACGGCGCCCGGCACATCAGTGCGGAGGATAGCGCCGTTGTCCGAAGGGCCGACGAAGACTTCGACGAACTGATTCGAAGCATTCGAGCCGCAACGTATCAAGCTTTGCCTCTCTTCGAAGAGGAGCCCGTGACCGGATTGGCCCAGTCAGACACGCTGGCCGCCTCCCTCGGCTCGACTTCGGCCCGGACGGGCTCGAGCCAGGCCCGCGCCATGCGCGGCTCCTCGCCCTTGTCCAACGACAGGCTGGATCCACGTGCCGTTGACGACTTGGCGTGGTCGTTGGTTGACCACGATGTGGGCAGGCTTGATGCGCAAACGCACGATGCCGACGCTCCCGATACCGACAAATGGGAATTGCAGGAAGAGGTGGCGAAGCTGCAGCGCTTGCAGGATCGCACCTCGAAAGAGCTTGGGCGAAAATCGCGCGAGCTATCGATCGCGAGCAAGACAATCGCCGACCTGGAGGTCCAACTCAACAGGGCACGGCAGACCATTGCGCAAGCGGACAGGCATGCCGGCCAGCGCGCAACGCGGTTCCTCGAAGCGAATGTAGAGGTCGAGCGTCTGGGCCGTAACCTGGCGCGCGTGTCGGGGCAACTTCGCGACGAGATCATCGCCAGGCAAGCCGCCGAGCAGGCGCGTGAGGACGTTGCATGGCGGCTCGCAAGCTTGCAACAGGCCACCATGCTGCTTCGTTCCAAGGTCGCGGATGACCAGCTCCACAACGAAAGACTGACCGGCAAACTTTCGGCGCAGATGCTGGTGCAGCAGGACCTGCAGGTGCGGCTGTCCACGCTCGAGCATCAGCGCGGCGTTCTCGGTGATTGCGCCGCCGCCGCGCAGGAGCGGGCCGTCGAACTTGAAAAGAGGTTGCGCTCGCTCCAGCGCGGCGCCGCCGATCAAAGCGTGGTCCGCGCAACGCCGGGCGTCGGGCAGCGCGCCGAGGACGTGGCCGAGCATCGGCGCCAAACCTCGGAAACCGAGATTGCGACGTTGCGCCAGGAGCGCGACGCGGCGCGCCGAGACTATGGCGCGGTGAAGGTTCAACTCGCCGATCTCCGCTTGCGCGGCAAGACCGACGAACTCGCGCATGCCCGTTGCCGCGATGAGAACCGCCAGCTTCACCAAAGGCTGGAAACGCTGACACGCCAGGATCCCCCCAGCGGACCGGCAGCCGATGACAATGCCGATCTCGAACGGACATTCGACGAATTGCTGGCGGCTGGCGAGATCGGCGCGGCCAATGACGGCGGCCCCACCGGCGGGACGCGCAAAGCGTCTTGACCGCCTGCTGAGATGTATCGGTACGCAGGTGGCCACTCGAGCCGACGGACGTGTTGGTGATCGGCATGACGCCGCCGCCCTTCTGGCACACCGAACTCGAGGCCGTCGAAACGTCGAGTGCATTCCAACGGTTGTCGTGTCTGTGGATGCCCTCAGCAAGCGTCTTGATCCCTGCCAGAGCGAGGATTCCGAGCCATGAAAAATGAAATGGCTGCCGCAGGTCTCCTCGCCATCAGTCCCGGCTCGATCATTGCATCGCCGAGCGCTCCATGCCCTTGGATAGCATCTGGAGCGGCGGCGGCGTAGATACCGTTTGGAAGATGTTCAACGTCAAAGCTTAGGAATCGCCATGAGCAGGCAAGATCGAGGCCTTACGCG
Organism: Mesorhizobium sp. M7A.F.Ca.ET.027.03.2.1; assembly: GCF_003999175.1. Lineage (NCBI taxonomy): Bacteria > Pseudomonadati > Pseudomonadota > Alphaproteobacteria > Hyphomicrobiales > Phyllobacteriaceae > Mesorhizobium > Mesorhizobium sp. M7A.F.Ca.ET.027.03.2.1. The sequence goes on from NZ_RZOM01000434.1 coordinate 4,452, forward strand.
CTTCTCACGCAGGACGCGCAACGGCTTCAAGAATGCGGCGTTAGCACTTCATTTAGCGATCAACGTAGAACGACGAGACAGCATTGCCATTCGTGTAACAGGCGGCATGGGCGACCATATCGTGGCCGTCCGGTTTATTCGCGATCTGCTGAGCCACTTTGGCCGCGCAAAGATCGACGTCTATTCCGTAACGGGCGGAATGGGCTGGCTCTACGAGCCTCTCCCGGATGTAACTTTCATTGAAGCTCCGAAACGCGTATTTACGTGGGTCACGCATCGATATCTTCTTGTCCTGCAGCTCACACACACCGTAGATCT
>NZ_RZOM01000435.1:0-4765 GCF_003999175.1 Mesorhizobium sp. M7A.F.Ca.ET.027.03.2.1
GTCGATGCCGGCCAGCACATCCTCGAACAGGCCGGGCGCACGGCCGAGCACGCGCAGCACATCAAGCGCCATGACATTGCCCGAGCCTTCCCAGATCGCGTTGACCGGGGCCTCGCGATAGTAGCGGGCGAGTGGCGCCTCCTCGACGTAGCCGTTGCCGCCTAGGCACTCCATCGCCTCATAGAGCAGCGGGGGCGCGATCTTGCAGACCCAGTATTTGACGACCGGCGTCATGGCCCGGGCAAACGCCGCCTCGCCGCGATCGCTGGCCGCCTCGTCGAAGGAGCGCGCCAACCGGAACGACAGCGCGGTGGCGGCGGCCACGTCGAGCGCCATGTCGGCCAGAACGCGCTGCATCAACGGCTGCTCGATCAGGGTCGAACCGAACACCTGGCGATGGCGGGCGTGGTGAACGGCCTCGGCGAGGCCCGCGCGCATGATCGCCGACGAGGCGATGGCACAATCGAGCCGGGTCAGGGTGACCATGTCCATGATCGTCTTCACACCGGCACCGGGTTCGCCGACCATCTCGCCGATGGCATTGACGAATTCGACTTCGGAGGAGGCGTTGGAACGGTTGCCGAGCTTGTCCTTCAGTCGCTGAAAGCGGAAGCCGTTGCCCGAACCATCACCGAGAACGCGCGGCACGAGGAAGCACGACAGCCCCTCCGGCGCCTGCGCCAGCACCAGGAACGCATCCGACATCGGCGCCGACATGAACCATTTGTGCCCGGTCAGACGAAAAAAACCGCTGCCGGCGCGTTCCGCCCTCGTCACATTGGCGCGCACATCGGTGCCGCCCTGCTTCTCGGTCATGCCCATGCCGAGCGTCAGCCCGGTCTTCTCGACCGGCGGTTTCTGGCTCTGGTCGTATTTGCGCGTCGTCACGCGCGGCGCCCATTCGCGAAACAGTTTTGGGCTGGCCATCAAGGCCGCCAGCGAAGCGTTGGTCATGGTGATGGGGCACAGATGCCCGGTCTCGAGCTCCGCCGTCAGATAAAACCGGGCGGCACGGACTTGATGGCGGCGGCCGATCTCGGTGTCGCCGTTCTCCCACACCGAGGAATGCAGCCCGTTGGCCACAGAGCGGCGCATCAAGGCGTGATAGGCGGGATGGAACTCGACCACGTCGATGCGCCGTCCCTGGCGATCATGCGTCCTGAGCTTCGGCGTCTCGACATTGGCGAGGCGCGCCAGTTCCTGCGCCTCCTGCGTCAGCACGAAGCGGCCGAGACCGTCGAGATCTTTGCGCACCGGATCGGAAAAACGCTCCGCGAGCTGGATCAGCAACGGATCGCCCCGCCAGGCGTTGCCGCCCGTCAGCGGCGGCGGCTGGTTCGTCACGTCGTCGGTCACGCCCAATCCTTCTATCGTCAGAAAGCCACGAATCCGAGGCTGTCGGCTAGATATAGCCAAGCCATGCAGCGCGCGCGATGAAAATACCGGCCGATACAATCGGCCATCTATACGAAAAAATTGAGGAGAACGGCTGCAATGCAAAGCTGGCGCTTGCAGCCGCAAAGTCTCCACCCTATAGCAGCGCCTTGAGATGACCGACGCTTCGTCCCCCTATCCTCATCGCCATCTTCTGGGCATCCGCGACCTTTCCCCCGCCGATATCGAGCTGTTGCTCGACAGGGCGGACCGAGCGGTCGCGATCTCGCGGCAGTCCGAGAAGAAAACCTCGACGCTGCGCGGCCGCACACAGATCAACCTCTTTTATGAAGCCTCGACGCGCACGCAGTCGTCGTTCGAGTTGGCCGGAAAGCGGCTCGGCGCCGATGTGATGAACATGTCGGTTGCGAGTTCTTCGGTGAAGAAGGGCGAAACGCTCATCGATACGGCGATGACGCTGAATGCGATGCGGCCCGACATATTGATCATCCGTCACCAATCGGCCGGTGCGGCCGCGCTTCTGGCGCAGAAGGTCGGCTGCTCCGTCGTCAATGCCGGCGACGGCGCGCATGAACACCCGACACAGGCGCTGCTCGATGCGCTGACCATTCGTCGCGCCAAGGGCCCGCTGTCGAAGCTCATCGTGGCAATCTGCGGCGACATCCTGCATTCGCGCGTGGCACGTTCCAACATCATGCTGCTCAACGCGCTCGGCGCGCAGGTGCGCGTCGTCGCACCGTCGACGCTTCTGCCCACCGGCATCGAGAAGATGGGCGTCATCGTCACCCGCTCGATGGCCGAGGGCCTCAAGGACGCCGATGTGGTGATGATGCTGCGCCTGCAGCGCGAGCGCATGGAAGGCGCGTTCGTGCCTTCGGTGCGCGAGTATTTCCGCTATTTCGGCCTCGATGCGGAAAAACTGAAGGCGGCCAAGGGCGATGCGCTGGTGATGCACCCCGGGCCGATGAACCGCGGCGTCGAGATCGCCTCGGAAATCGCCGACGGTCCGCAGAGCGTCATCCAGGAACAGGTCGAAATGGGCGTCGCCGTGCGCATGGCCGTCATGGAAGCGCTGCTCGATCCGCGCCGCAACCACGAGGGCCGTGGGGCATGAGCATAACGGTTTTTGAGCGCGCCCGCATCGTTGACCCCTCGCGCGGCGTGGACGAGGTCGGCACTGTCATCGTCGATGGCAAGAAAATCCTTGTCGCCGGCAAGGCGGCGCTGAACCAGGGCGCGCCCGAGGGCGCAACCGTTGTCGACTGCGCCGGCAAGGCGATCATTCCAGGCCTGATCGACGGCCGGGTCTTCATCGGTGAACCGGGCGGCGAGCATCGCGAGACTATCGCGTCGGCAAGTGTCGCGGCGGCGGCCGGCGGCGTCACCTCCATCGTCATGATGCCCGACACCGATCCGGTGATCGACAATGTGGCGCTGGTCGAGTTCGTGCTGCGCACGGCCAAGGACACGGCCATCGTCAACGTCTTTCCGGCCGCGGCGATCACCAAGGGCCTCGACGGGCGCGAAATGACCGAGTTCGGCCTGCTGCGCGAAGCCGGCGCGGTCGCCTTTACCGATGGCCGCCACACCATATCGAGCGCGCTGGTGATGCGCCGCGCGCTGACCTATGCGCGCGACTTCGGCGCCACCATCGTGCACGAGACGCAGGATGCGGACCTCGGTTCGTCCGGCGTGATGAACGAGGGCCTCTACGCCAGCTGGCTGGGCCTCTCCGGCATTCCGCGCGAAGCCGAATCCATCCCGCTGGAGCGCGATCTGGCCCTGGCGCGGCTGACGCATGGTTCGTACCATGCAGCAAAGATCTCGACGGCGATGGCAGCAAACGCCGTCACACGTGCGAAAGCCGACGGGGCGACGGTGACGTCAGGCGTGGCGATCCACAATCTGTCGCTCAATGAAAACGATGTCGGCGAATACCGCACCTTCTTCCGTCTGACCCCACCTTTGCGCGCCGAGGAAGACCGGCTGGCGATGATCGAGGCGGTCAGGGACGGCACGATCGACATCATCGTCTCCTCGCACGATCCGCAGGATGTCGACACCAAGCGCCTGCCCTTCGCCGATGCGGCGGCCGGCGCCATCGGGCTGGAGACCCTGCTGAGTGCGGCCCTGCGGCTCTACCACAATGGCGACGTGCCGTTGCTCAGGCTTATCGAGACCCTATCCACCGCTCCCGCAAAACTGTTCGGCCTGCCCGGCGGCACGCTGAAGCCGGGCGCTGTCGCCGATCTTGCGCTTGTCGACCTCGACGAACCCTGGATCGTCAGCGAGAGCGGCATTCGTTCGCGCTCGAAAAACACCTGTTTCGAAGGCGCGCGGCTGCAAGGCAAGGTCTTGCAAACGCTGGTTGCGGGCCGCACAGTGTTCTCCGTCTGAGCCGGCTACCGCGCACCGCGCGTGATCCGGCTTGTCAGGGGGAAATGCGGGGGAAACAATGACTTACAGCCTCATCCCAGCACTCGTGTTTGGCTATTTGCTTGGCTCGATCCCGTTCGGGCTCCTGCTGACGCGCGCGGCCGGCCTTGGCGATGTGCGCAAGATCGGCTCCGGCAATATCGGCGCCACCAACGTTCTGCGCACCGGCAACAAGGGCCTTGCCGCCGCGACGCTGCTGCTCGACGCGCTGAAGGGCACGGCCGCCGTGCTGATAGCAGCCCATTTCGCGCCTGACCTGGCGATCTGGGCCGGTCTCGGCGCCTTTCTCGGTCATCTCTTCCCGGTCTGGCTCGGTTTCAAGGGCGGCAAGGGCGTCGCCACCTATCTCGGCGTGCTGATCGGCCTTGCCTGGCAGGTGGCGCTGATCTTTGCCATCGCCTGGCTGGTGATGGCATTCCTGTTCCGTTATTCCTCGCTGGCGGCGCTGACGGCGGCGGTCATCGTGCCGATCGCCCTCTATGTCCTGAGCACACCGCAGAATGCGGCCTTGTTCGTGGTTATGAGCATCATCGTTTTCATCAAGCACCGGGAAAACATTTCGCGCCTGCTTGCCGGCACCGAGGGCAAGATCGGAGCCAAGGGGTGAGCGAGCCTGCCGCCGTGGTGAGTGGGCCGGCCGCCGGGCCGCGTCTCAGCGACCGGCAGCGGCTGAGCTGGCTGCGGCTGATCCGCACCAAGAATGTCGGCCCCGCATCCTTTCGCGACCTCATCAACCGTTTCGGTTCGGCCGAGGTGGCGCTGGAGATACTGCCGGAACTGATGATTTCAGGCGGCGCCATCCGGATCGCTCGCATCCCTTCCATTGCCGAAGCCGAGGCCGAACTGGAATTAGCCGGAAAGGCCGGCGCCCGCTTTGTCGGGATCGGTGAAGCAGATTACCCACCCCTATTGCGCAACATGGACCATCCGCCGC
>NZ_RZOM01000436.1:0-4761 GCF_003999175.1 Mesorhizobium sp. M7A.F.Ca.ET.027.03.2.1
CCTCTATGTTTTCAGCGCCATCCTGCTGCCCTTCGTCGCCGGCATGGTGCTGGCCTATTTCCTCGATCCCGTTGCCGACCGGCTGCAGCGGCTCGGCCTGTCCCGTTTCATGGCGACGGTGGTCATCCTCATCACCTTCCTCATCGTGCTGGTGCTGGCCTTTGTCATCCTCATTCCGGTTCTGGCCACGCAGATGGCCGATTTCGCCGGCAAATTGCCGGAATATCTGACCCGGCTGCAAAGCCTGATCACCTCGTTCGATCCGAAATGGCTGGAACAGAAGTTCGGCGTCAACGCCAACAGCTTGCGCGACGGGCTGAATTCGCTGCTGACCTCGGGCTTCGGCCTGGTCACCACCGTCTTCACCTCGCTGTGGAGCTCCGGCATGGCGCTGGTCTCGGTGGTCAGCCTGTTCGTGGTGACGCCGGTGGTCGCCTTCTACATGCTGCTCGACTGGGACCGCATGGTGGCGGTCATCGACGGTTGGGTGCCGCGCGACAACGTCCAGACCGTGCGCGCCATCGCACGTGACATCAACACCGCAACAGCCGGCTTCGTGCGCGGCCAGGGCACGCTGTGCCTGGTGCTGGGCGCCATGTATGCCACCGGGCTGACGCTGACCGGACTGAATTTCGGCATCCTCATCGGCCTGTTCGCCGGGCTGATTTCCTTCATCCCCTATGTCGGCTCGCTGACCGGGCTGGTGCTGGCTGGCGGCGTCGCCTTCGTCCAGTTCTGGCCGGACTGGACGATGATCGTCGCGGTCGCGGTCGTGTTCTTCATCGGCCAGTTCATCGAGGGCAACATCCTGCAGCCGCGGCTGGTCGGCAAGAGCGTCGGCCTGCACCCGGTATGGCTGATGTTTTCGCTGTTTGCCTTCGGCGCGCTGTTCGGCTTCGTCGGCTTGTTGATCGCGGTGCCGGCTTCGGCTGCCGTCGCCGTGCTGGTGCGGTTCGCCATAGCCCGCTATCTCGAATCGCCGCTCTACAAGGGCCGCGGCGCGGCACCTGTGCCGCAGCTCCCGGCCGATCGCGGCGGCGGCCACCGCACGCAACCGCGTCGCTGAAGTGACTGCCCAGCCAACCGACCCGCCACGCCAGTTGCCGCTCGACCTCGGCCATGGCACCGGCTATTCGCGCGACGAACTCGTCGTCTCCGGCACCAACAATCAGGCGGTGGCGCTGGTCGACCGCTGGCCGGACTGGCCATCGCCGGTGGTGGTGCTGGCCGGTCCCGCGGGTTCGGGCAAGACGCATCTGGCCTCGATCTGGCGCACGCGTGCCAATGCGGTGGCGGTCGACGCCAGGCGCATCGGCGACAGCATTGCCAATCTCGGCGCGCGGCCGGCGCTGTTCGACGATGTCGATACCGGCGCGGTCGATGAACAGGGCCTGTTCCATCTGATCAATACGGTGCGTGGTGCCGGGTCAACGCTGCTCCTGACGGCGCGCCGCTTCCCGTCCGCCTGGCGCGTCACGCTGCCTGATCTCGCCTCACGGCTGAAAGCGGCGGCGACAGTGGAAATTCATGAGCCCGACGATCTCCTGCTCGCCGGCGTCATCACAAAACTCTTCGCCGACCGTCAGATCGAGGTCGAACCGCATGTCGTGCAGTATCTGGTCCGCCGCATCGAGCGCTCGCTGGCGACAGCGATGCGCGTGGTGGAGCGGCTCGACCGGACCGCGCTCGAACGCAAGACGCCGATCACCAGGGCGCTGGCAGCCGAAACCGTCAACGCCATGGATGAAGGGCAGGGCGAATTCGAGATTTAGCTGAGAGGTCAGTCTCAGAGCCACATTCGGGCGAAATGACGGATGGCGAGGTAGACGGCCGAGTGAGCGGCGATATAGCCGGCGGCGACCAGCACAAACATTCCGATACTGACACGCCAGGAGCGGGAGACGACGGCGCCTGGGGCCTGCCTCGCCTGTCTGCGGCTTTCACGGTTGTTCCACATCGCCAGCGCGGCGCAGGCAATTGCCCACGTCACCATGAACGGAACGGTGATGCCGGCATAGGCAAAGTAGGCCGGTCCGAAAAGCGACACCCAGGCATCCATTCCAAGCATCTGAACCCCCTGTTGCCGAACCGGCCACGGATGCACGACCGGAGCCGGAGCAAGTGACCATATGGCTGCGCCGGGCATTGGGCTATGAGGGGATGGTCGGAGTGGAGAGATTCGAACTCCCGACCCTCTGGTCCCAAACCAGATGCGCTACCAGGCTGCGCTACACTCCGAACGGTCTGTTGCCTATTCATTTCGGTGGTGCATGGCAAGTGCAAAAACCTGCGAGAGCAAAAACCTTGCCGCCGTGCGCATTGCGCAGTAATGACGGGCGAAGGGTGGCGATGCTGCCTTGCACAAGAACGAGGTGGCCATGTCCGCGCGCATTTTCAGCCCAGCCAAAACCGCGATGCAGTCCGGCAAGGCCAAGACCGGCCACTGGGTGCTGGAATTCGATCCCGAGACGCGCAAGAAGATCGACCCGCTGATGGGCTATACGACGTCGGCAGACATGAGAAGCCAGATCAGGCTTAGCTTCGACACGCGGGAAGAGGCGGTAGCCTACGCCGAAAAGCAAGGGCTCGCTTTCCGCGTCGAAGAGCCGAAAGAGACCAAGCGCCGCCAGATTTCCTATGCGGAGAATTTCCGCTATGACCGCAGGACGCCCTGGACGCATTGAACGGCGGCCAATGCCAGAATATCCAGCCGGCCCAAAGGCCGGCCAGCGGTCCCGTAGCTCAGCTGGATAGAGCACCGGCCTTCTAAGCCGATGGTCACAGGTTCGAATCCTGTCGGGATCGCCAGTATCTCCTTGTTTTTGCTGCTATAGTTCGTACAACCGACTGCCAGCGGCAAAGGCACCATCCATGGTGTCAGCACGGTGTCAGCAGAAAATTTGAAGCCCGCTGCCGAGAGGTGGCGGGCGTCCAGCTAGAACGGATTGGGTGCCAGTGGTAAAGTCGCGGCATCGCGGGGAGGACACGTCAATGCGCGGGGAGGAGCGACGGCAACTTGTTCGGGATTTTCTGGCTAGGCATAAGCTCGGGGCTATCAGCACCGTGCATCCGGACGGGTCTCCAGAGGCAGCCGTCATACAGGTGACGTTGGGCGACAACCTCAACATCGTGTTCGACAGCTTTCCCGGCAGTCGGAAGCTGGAAAATATTAAACGAGACAGTCGGATCGCCATGGTGATCGGCTGGGACGAAAACGTGACGGTTCAAATTGAAGGCCTGGCCCGACCTGCCAAGGCTAACGAATTGCAGCGATTGAGAGATGCTCACGTTGCCAACTGTCCGCTTGAAGCGGAGTTTCTAAAGCAAGGGGCACAACTCTTTACGATTTCGCCCCAATGGATTCGCTATTCCGATTTCAGAGGCGAGCCGATAGTTTTTGAGCTGTCCGGCGACTCGCTTGCGAAATAGGAGAGAGCCCGCCACCTCTCGGCAGCGGGCCTGTCGGGATCGCCAAAGCCTTTCGGGTTCGTTCCGGACACATAGGTTACGGTTTATACCGGAGACGTGGGCTTTCAGAGAGCGGGATCGGGCCTCGTGCGCTCAAACCGCCGCCGCCAGAAGCAGCGTTACCCCCAGGACCGTCGACGCATAGATCGTCGCTAGAAGCATGATCGGCCGAGGATACTCGGCGGGTGTCGCGAGGCCGGCAAAGTCGGGATTTCGGGTTTCGGTGCCGGGCCACGGGACGTCGTCGTCGGCCGCGGCGTTGTCATTGCAAGCGCGCACAGGAAGACGCTGGGCTATATCGGCGACGATCAGAGGATCGTCCGCCACCAATTTCGACCAGTCCGAAACAATGCCGATTTCACGTTTGAACATCGCTCGCCTCCCGTTTGCGCTCTAACAGCGATATCTAAATTATGTTCCACCGATAGTTTGACGAGGCGGACCGCTCTTGGTCACTGCGGCCTTCTGATTGATGAAAACCACGCCTGCTGCCTCCAACCCTCGACGGATGGCAGCCAGCTTGGCCGAACTCGGAATCCTTCGTCCGCTCTCGAAACTGCCAATCGTTCCTTCGCTGAGGCCGCACTTCGCGGCGAGTCGCACCTGCGACCATTTCAGCATCGCTCGTGCGGCTCTGCACTGCTGGGATGTAAGGGGCTGGATCCCTGAAACGGTGGAGCTTCGCTTGTTCACATCCTCAGATCCCTTCGCTTCGGCGGGACATGGCTCTGCACCAGGCGCACCTTGTCCCTATCCACTGTGACCATTGTCCCGAGCGATACCGTGACCTTGTCGCCGTCGATCCGCGTAACGCCGCCGGATAATTCCATCTGCTGGCCCTTGGTCAGCCTGGTCGCCGGATCAATGACCGAATGCGGAAAATTGTAACCGGGGATCGACACGCTGACGCGGTCTTCCGTGACGCGCTTCAGCACCGTCGCCATGACCGCCACTTCGTCGCCGACCTTTATTGCCATGCCACTGATTCTGGGGCGTCATCTGCCGGCGTCAAGGATTAGCTAGGGCTGATATAGCAAAATCGCGGAACCAGCTTTCTCCATGCAGGGTCGCCCCGACAGCGGCAAATACCGCAAGCCGTCCAACCCCTGTTCGGTGATGAGGCGTTGGCGTGGCTCGGGCAGCCGCCCCGCGCCAGCGTATTATTTCGTGACTCCGCCTTTTCGGAACCTTCCTGCGCACGGCGCGTTCGGCCCGCTGTATTCGAGGACCCTCATATAAAAGTGGACAGGCGGGAGGCAAACAAGGGTGGGGAGGAGTGTTGCCATGTCGAAG
>NZ_RZOM01000437.1:0-4749 GCF_003999175.1 Mesorhizobium sp. M7A.F.Ca.ET.027.03.2.1
GCACCATGCCGCTGCCGACCAGCAGGAAGCCCGTGCGCACGCCGTTCGATTTTCCGGGCTTCCTGCTGGTCGGCAGCGGCATGGTGCTGCTCGTCTTCGGCATGGATTCGCTTGCTGCCAAGGATGCCGCGGGCGGCATCATCGCCGCAGAACTGGCGCTGGCGCTGGTCATCCTGACCATCGCCTCGTTCTACTGCCTGCGCGTGCGCAATCCGCTGCTCGATCTCAAGCTGTTGCGCATCCGTACCTTCCGCATTTCGTTCCTCACCGGCGGCGGGCTGGACACGATCGGCCTCAGTTCGGTGGTGTTCCTGCTGCCCTTGATGTTCCAGCTCGGCTTCGGCATGAGCGCGGTGCAGGCGGGATCGCTGACCTTCGTCGCCGCGGTCGGCTCCGTGGCCATGCGCTTCTTCATGCCGCGTGTCCTCAACCGTTTCGGCTTTCGCCGCGTGCTGGTCTACAACACCCCGATCGTCGCCGTGATGGTCGCCGGCTTCGCCTTGATGCAGGCGACGACGCCGGTGTGGATCGTGCTGACCTACATCTTCGTCTTCGGCGTCTTCCGCTCCGCGCAATGGGCCTCGACCGGCAATCTCGCCTATTCCGACATCGCGCCCGAGCAGCTCGCCCGCTTCAGCGCGCTCTATTACATATTGTGGCAGCTGGCGGTGGCGATCAGCGTCGGCCTGGCTGCGGCGGCATTGTCATTTCTGGCCGGCGGCGGTGCGGCCGTCGCCGACGATTTCCGCATCCTGTTCGTCATCGAGGGCATCATCACGCTCTGCGCGCTGCTTGCCTACCTCAAGCTGACGCCACAGGACGGTGCCCATGTCAGTGGCCACGGCGCACAGATGAACACCGAATGAGGCTGGCTGGCTTATTCGCTGAACGTGACCCACTCTTCAAGCGGCACGCGGTCGGTGCGGAAGGCGTTCTCAGGTTTTGACGTATCTTCGTAACCAACCGCCATGCCGCAGACGACGATCTCTTCGTCCGGAATGTCGAGCACCGGCCTGATCTGCCGGTGATAGGGCGCGAAGGCCGCCTGCGGACAGGTGTGCAGACCCCTGCCTCTTGCTGCGACCATGATGTTCTGCAGGAACATGCCGTAGTCGATCCATGAGCCCTGGTTGAGGCGGCGGTCGATGGTGAAGATCATGCCGACCGGGGCGTCGAAGAAGACGAAGTTGCGGTCGTGCTGGGCGCGCATCTTGTCGACCTCGCGACGACCGATCCCGAGCGCGCCATAGAGGCCGAAACCGTTGGCGCGGCGGCGGGTCAGATACGGCTCGAAGAACTGCGTGGGATAATACCGGTACTCGTCCCAATCAGCTTTTTCAGCGCGAATGCCGGAATTGAGAATGGCGTCTGATATCCGCTGCTTGCTCTCGCCCTTGGTGACATAGACCTTCCATGGCTGCATGTTGGTGCCGGATGGGGCACGCGCCGCAACCGACAGAATGGCGCGGATGGTTTCGTCGTCGACCATGTCGGGCAGGAATGCGCGCACCGAACGGCGCGACAGGATCGCCTCGTCGACAATCTCGGCATCGCCCGGAATTCGGGGGTTATTTTCCAGCATGGGCCGTCCCTTACCCTTTGTCTCGATCGGACGTCCCCACTCGCCGCTCTCGGCGGAGCCTTTGCATGAACCGTCAAAATCGCGCAAGCAAATCTTGTGCATCCGTGAAAATCTACTTGATTTTTTCATGAGCTTGACTTCTCATGAAATTTGGCCAGATTTTTTCATAAAGTGAGTGCTTTGCCTTCGACTACCGCTAGAACATTGCAGGTACCTGACGAACGCGTGCTGGCCGGCGATATCAGGGCCCTGCGCAAGGCGCGCGCGCTGACACTCGCCGAGATCGGCTCGAAGCTTGGCCGTTCGGTCGGCTGGGTCAGCCAGGTCGAGCGCGGTCTGTCGACGCCATCGCTCGGTGACCTCCGAGCCTTCGCCGAACTGTTCGGCGTGCCGATCAGCCTGTTCTTCAGCCATGACGTACCTGTCGAAAGCGAGCGCGGCGTGGTCGTGCGCGGTGGCAGGCGCCGCACGCTTGGCACAAGCGAATCCGGCCTGGTGGAGGAGCTTCTGTCGCCCGATCTCGGCGGTAGCTTCGAGATGGTGCGTTCGGTCTTCGCGCCGGGCGCGGAACTGAAGGCCGAGGCGCAGCGGCCGACCGAGGAAGCTGGATACGTCGCCTCCGGGCTGTTCGACATCGAGATCGGAGGTGTCTGGCATCGGCTTGGCGAAGGCGACTCCTTTCGCTTTGAAGGCAAGCCTTACCGCTGGCGCAATCCGGGCGCGGAGCCTGCAATTGTCATCTGGGTGGTTTCACCACCCGTCTATTGAGTTCAAGTTTGGAGAAGAACATGGCGGGTTTGCCGAGCACGGCGCGCGTGGTGATCATCGGAGGCGGTGCCGTCGGCACTTCCGCGCTCTACCATCTCGCCAAGGCGGGCTGGACCGACTGCGTGCTCTTGGAAAAGAACGAGCTGACTTCGGGCTCGACCTGGCATGCCGCCGGCAACGTGCCGACTTTCTCCTCGTCCTGGTCGCTGATGAACATGCAGCGCTATTCGACCGAGCTTTATCGCGGGCTGGCCGACGCAGTCGACTATCCCATGAACTATCACGTCACCGGCTCGCTGCGCCTTGCCCACACGAAAGAGCGCATGCAGGAATTTCAGCGCGCCAAGGGCATGGGCCGCTACCAGGGTATGGACATCGACATTGTCGGCGTCGACGAGATCCAGCGCCGCTATCCCTTCATCGAGACGCATGATTTGAAAGGCGCGCTCTACGACCCGAGCGACGGCGACATCGATCCGGCGCAGCTCACCCAGGCGCTGGCCAAGGGCGCGCGCGACATGGGCGCGAAGATCATCCGCTTCTGCCCGGTCACAGGCGTGCGCCGCGAGAACGACGAGTGGGTGGTCGAGACGGCGCAAGGTGAGATCCGCTGCGAGATCGTCGTCAATGCCGCCGGCTACCGCGCCGCCGAAGTCGGCCGGATGTTCGGCCGCGACGTGCCGATGATGGTGATGAGCCATCAGTACATATTGTTCGAGGAGATTCCCGAACTGGCGGCATGGTCGAAGGAACAGGGCAAGAAACTGCCGCTGCTGCGCGACGTCGACACCTCCTACTATCTGCGCCAGGAGAAGAACGGCATGAATCTCGGCCCCTATGAGCGCAATTGCCGCGCGCATTGGGCCAGCCACAACGACCCGATGCCGGAGGATTTTTCCTTTCAATTGTTCCCCGACGACCTCGACCGGCTGGAACATTATCTGGCCGATGCCGTCGCCCGCGTGCCGATCCTTGGCACCGCCGGCCTGTCCAAGGTCATCAACGGGCCGATCCCCTACACGCCGGACGGCAATCCGCTGATCGGCCCGATGCCCGGCGTTCCCAATGCCTTCGAGGCCTGCGTCTTCACCTTCGGCATTGCCCAGGGTGGCGGCGCCGGCAAGGTGCTGGCCGAATGGGTGACAGAGGGCCAGACCGAATGGGATATGTGGTCGTGCGACCCGCGCCGCTTCACCTCCTTTGCCTCGGCGCCGGACTATTGCGTCGCCAAGGGCATGGAGATCTACGGCAACGAGTATGCCATCCAGTTCCCGCGCCATGCCTGGCCGGAAGGGCGCGACCGCAAGCTGTCGCCGATCCATGATCGCATCAAGGCGCTCGGCGGCCGCTTCGACGCCTACAATGGCTGGGAGCGGGCCACCTGGTACGCACAAGACGGCGATGAAATTTCCGAGGAAGCCACGCTGACCTTCCGCCGCGACGGACCGTGGCATCATCGTGTGCGCGAGGAGTGCCTGGCCGTGCGCGATGCCGCCGGCATTTTGGACCTGCCGGGCTTCTCGCGCTTCAACCTCGACGGTCCGGGTGCCGCCGAATGGCTGAGCCTGCAGGTCACCGGGCTGGTGCCGAAGCCAGGCCGCATCGGTCTCGTCTATTTCGCCGACGACAAAGGCCGCATCGTCACCGAAATGTCCGTGGTGCGTCACGACGAGAACCTGATGACGCTGATCACCGCGGCGGTCGCGCAGTGGCATGATTTCGAATGGCTGAAGTCGCGCATGCCCAAGGATGCGCCGTTCAGGCTGATCGACCGGACCGAGGAATTCTCGACCCAGATCCTGGCCGGCCCGAACTCGCGAAAAATCCTCACTGATGTCTGCGAAGCCGACCTCACTCTGCCATGGCTGACGCATCAGGAAACCAAGATCGCCGGCCGCTGGGCGAAGCTTGTGCGCGTCTCCTTCGCCGGCGAACTCGGCTGGGAAATCCACACCAGGGTGGACGACACCGCCGCCATCTTCGACGCCGTCTGCGCGGCAGGCCAGCAGCATGGGCTGAAGCCATTCGGCATGTATGCGTTGGATTCGCTCAGGCTTGAAAAAGGCTACCGCACCTGGAAGGGCGACCTGTCGACCGACTATTCGATCCTGCAGGGCGGGCTGGAGCGCTTCGTCAAATGGGACAAGCCCGATTTCCGTGGCAAGGCTGCACTCCAGAACGAAAAGCAGCAAGGCGTGAAGAAGCGCTTCGTCACGCTGGTTATAGAGAACCCGGGCGACTGCGACGCCCCTTCGGTGTCGACGCTGTGGCATGACGGCAAGATCGTCGGCGAGACGACGTCCGGCGGTTGGGGCCACCGGGTCGACAAGTCGATCGCGCTCGGCATGCTGCGCGCCGATCTGGCCGAGCCAGGCACATCAGTCGAGGTCGAAATCTTC
>NZ_RZOM01000438.1:0-4746 GCF_003999175.1 Mesorhizobium sp. M7A.F.Ca.ET.027.03.2.1
GCGGTAATCTCCTGTCGCGAAGTGAGCGCGGTGCCGAGATCGCCAGTCAGCACACCGCCCAACCAGCGGAAATAGCGGATGTACGCTGGATCGTTAAGGCCCAGCTCGGCCCGCAGGTTGGCGAGCGCTTCCGGGGTCGCAGACTGGCCGAGAATGGCTTGCGAGACGTCGCCTGGCAGGATCTGCGTGCCGGCAAAGATTAGAATCGAGACAAGGAAAAGGAGCAGGATTCCAAGCGTGATGCGCTGGGTGATCAGTCTTACAATGGGGGACATCGCCGACAACCGCATTACGCCGTCAGCCAGCATTTGGATAGCGCGGAGTCATTCATGGGATTGGTGTGCTCGCCGCCATGGCCACGGCGGTTGAGATAGTCGAGTTTAAGTGACATGAGACGTTCCTCACTACTGTTCCCCTAAGGCCGACAAGGCGGCCGCGTATGGTGAACGTATCAACCTAAATGAGCGCGAAACGCGCTAATTTGCCTTTACCGACGCAGGAAACCGCCGTTTACTCGCTGCCCACGCCCAAAAGGCGACGACTAACGGGGGGTGACAAATCCTCGCCTTATGGCCATCAACAGCAGTGGCTGCAGGCACCTATAACGAGGGCCATCGAGTCTCAGGGCGCCAGGCTGCGCAAGGAAGTCGCGAAGCTGAAGGCGGAGCGCGACATCCTAAAAAAGGCCGCAGCCTACTTCGCGAGGGAAGTGACATGAGGTTCGCTTTCATCGCGAGGCACCGGGGCATCTGGCCGGTGGCATGGCTGTGCAGTGCGCTGGATGTGTCCCGCTCGGGCTTCCATGCCTGGCTCAACCGCAGCCCCAGCGTTCGCTCCCGGCATGACGAGATCCTCGTTTCCAGGATCGACCGAAGCTTCAAGAGCAGCGACCGCACTTACGGCGCGCGTCGGGTCTGGCACGACGTTCTGGCAGAGGGGCTTTCCTGCGGACTGCATCGCATCGAACGGCTGATGCGGGAGAACGGGCTGCGGGTCCGGCCTCGGCGCCGCGGACTGCCGAAGGACACCAGAGAGCGAGCGGCGGTGTCGGAGAACCTACTCGACCGCGCCTTCGAGGCATCGGCCCCGAACCAGAAGTGGATTGCGGACTTCACCTACATCTGGACCGCCGAAGGATGGCTCTACGTTGCCGCCGTCGTTGATCTGTTCTCCAGGCGTGTCGTCGGCTGGGCGATGAAGGCCGAGATGACGGCGCAGCTCGTCACCGACGCTCTCATCATGGCGATCTGGAGGAGAGGCAAGCCGGACAGCCTGCTGCACCACTCCGACCAAGGAGCGCAATATACGAGCGAGCAGTTCCAGCGACTGATGGCCGATCACGGCATCACCTGTTCAATGAGCCGGTCGGGCAACGTCTGGAACAACGCTGCGATGGAGAGCTTCTTCTCGTCGCTCAAGACCGAGCGGACAGCCCGCAAGGTCTACAGGACGAGGGATGACGCCAGGGCGGATGTGTTCGATTACATCGAGCGCTTCTATAACCCTCGGCGAAGGCACTCGACGCTAGGCTACCTGAGCCCAGTCGAGTTCGAGGAACAAGCTATGCTAGCTTAACCTCGTGTCCGAAAAACCGGCAGCAGGCCACTCCGCGGCAACCGCTTCGCCACTGTAATGCCGATATTGAGCACGCTACCTGCCTTGCGGCGGGGCATCGCGGGATGGGAATAGCGGCCCTCGAACGTGAGGGTAATTGGCGCGCTTATCCCCAACAAGCAGCTCGGCGACGGGGGTCACCTACATCGCGTCACCAACAAGATCTTATGAGCTGTCCCTGTTCGGATCATGCGAACTATGCCTAACCGATGAGAGAGTTGCCGGATAGCGTCCGAGCTGAAGGTTAACGACGCCGACGAACTAGGCCTTTAGCCAGCATTTGGTAAAAGCCAAGCTGTTCATCAGAGCGTCGTGCCAAGCGACATAGCCGCCAACCTTGTCGGAAATAGCGTCGACGGCCTGGTTGAACATTGGCACGATCACGCCTCCCTCATCGCGAACAATGATGGCTATCTCGCGATAGAGGTTCTTCCGCTTATCCTGATCGAGTTCAGCGCGCGCTTCGATGAGAAGCTTGTCGAACTTCTCGTTAGAGAAGTGGGTGTCGTTCCATTCGGCCGTTGACAGATACGTGGTCGAGTACATCTGGTCCTGCGTCGCTCGGCCTGACCAGTAAGTATTGCAGAAGGGTTGTTTGTTCCAGACCTCCGACCAGAAGCCGTCGTCTGGCACGCGCTGGATCTCAAGGGCGATGCCGGCTTTGGCACAGCTCTGCTGGTAGAGTTGTGCAGCATCGACCGCTCCAGGGAAGCCGGCGTTGGCGACCCGAAGGAGGATTGGGCCGTTGTGACCAGATTTTTTGTAATAATGCTTGGCTTGGTCGGTATCGAATTCGCGCTGGGGGATGTCTTCGGGAAACAGGCTATATGCGTTGTTGACCGGGAAGTCATTGCCGAGCGTGCCGTAGCCGCGCAGGATTTTATCGAGCATCTCCTGACGGTCGATTGCAAGCTTTAATGCCATTCTCAGATCGTTGTTGTCGAAGGGCGCGGTGTCGCAGAACATGTTGAAGCAATAGTAGCCGGGACCCGAGACGGCCTCCACTTTCAAGTTGGGCGCCCGCTTGATTAGATCGATGACCTTGGGCTCGACCTTGTCGATTATATGCACCTGGCCGGCCTGCAGCGCGGAGATACGAGCCGTCGCGTCATTGATGGCGAGGAGCTCAACCTGGTCGGCAAAACCCATCTTATCTGGCTGCCAGAAATTGGCGAAACGCTCGCCGCCGTACCGAACGCCGGGCTCGTTGACGCTCGCCTTGTACGGCCCAGCGCTGATGCCTTCGGCTGGATTGTCCTTCCCCCCATTCGGCTGAATAATGAGGTGATAGTCGGTCATAAGGTAAGGGAAGTCAGCATTGGCATCCTTCAACGTTACGACCACTTCGTCACCATTCGCGTTGATGGTGTCGATGCTCTTCAGCACGCCGAGCGCGCCGGACTTCGACTTCGGGTCAGAGTGACGCTCGAGAGTCGCCGCCACATCCTTCGCTGTCACGGCCTTGCCGTTGTGGAACTCGAGCCCCTTGCGGATCTTCATCGTCCAGGTTTTGGCGTCCTTGCTGGCCTCAACGCTTTCAGCTATGCGGTTCTCCAGTCCGCCGTCTGGCACCATCGCAACGAGATACTCGCCCCAGCAGGCGCCGAAAATCGATGACAAAGTCGAGAACGTCGCCGGATCGAGACTATCGGTCGCGCTACCTCCAGAAAGGCCGCCCTTAAGGATACCGCCGCGTACGGGCCCCTCCGCTCGCGCAGCGCTAGTAAGGAGCGAATTCGCAAACGTCGCCGAGACGCCGAGCGCCGTTGCGCGGCCAAGAAATTCACGCCGGCTCAGCCGGCCCGCAGCGACGCGGAGGCTGAGATAATCGAGTTCCTGCGACATTTGGATGCTCCTCGGTAATATGCGTTCCCTTAGGGCCGGACGACGCGGCCACTATTTAGAGTACCATTGGTACCAGCATCAATGTGTCGCTTTGCATGTATCGCTCGTCTGTCCGAGCACGAAATCGGCGTTTTGGCCCCCATTCGCGCAGGATCCGTCACATGACCTTGCCGCTCGAAGGGGGGAGTGTTCAGCAGGGCACGACGTGATCATGACCCTACCTAGATGACCCGCCCGCGCTTCTCGGTCACATTCGAATGGCGGGCGTGCGGTCCTGTGCCTCCGCAGCGCGCGCGTTGAAGGTGTGGCAGCCAACCCCGCCGGACTCTTAGGAAACGCGGCTTCGCGCGTCGAGGTGCCGGCCACTTGAGCCGCGCCACAGCGCGGCGCAGTGACCCGGTCGGTTTAAGCGCGGACTGCTGAGCTCATGCGGATCTAGGCCGTCCGTGGCTACAGGATGAGGCCCACGTCCTCAATCAAGACCCATGAAGCCGACGCGGCCAGCGTCGAGGAGAGCGTCGACACGTTTCATGTGCTCCTGATGTCGAAATCCTGATGCCGGTTGCCCAGCGCGTGGCGCTGGGCAACCGGCATCAGGCCGTAAGTCACGCCGTTCAGGCTTCGAGCCAGCATTCCGCCAATGCGGAGGCGTTGCTAAAATCCCGCGCAGGATGCTTCACGAAACCCTTCACGCCCGGCCCTGTCGCGTCGATGAACTGGTTGAAGAACGGTGCGATCACGCCGCCCTCGTCGCGAACGATGATGGCCATCTCGCGATAGAGGTTCTTGCGCTTGTCCTGGTCGAGTTCGGCGCGCGCCTCGATGAGAAGCTTGTCGAACTTCTCGTTAGCGAAGCGCGTGTCATTCCACGCCGCCGTCGACAGATAGGCGACCGAGTACGCCTGGTCCTGCGTCGCGCGACCGGTCCAAAAGGAAGTCGCGAACGGCTGCTTTAACCAGACCTCCGACCAGTAGCCATCGCTCGGCTCGCGCTTGACCTCGATAGTGATGCCGGCTTTGGTGCAGCTCTGCTGGTAGAGCTGGGCGGCGTCGACGGCGCCGGGGAAGGCAACATCGGAGGTCCTGAGCAGGATTGGCCCGCTGTGGCCCGACTTCTGATAGTGGAACTTGGCTTTGTCCGGATCGAAGGCCCGCTGCTCAATATCGTCGGAAAATAGCGGGTAGGCTTCGTTGATTGGGAAGTCGTTACCCACCGAGCCGTAGCCGCGCAGGATCTTGTCGAGCATCTGCTCGCGGTCCATGGCGAGCTTGAGCGCCATCCTGAGA
>NZ_RZOM01000439.1:0-4740 GCF_003999175.1 Mesorhizobium sp. M7A.F.Ca.ET.027.03.2.1
GGGCACGACCATGTCCCTGAGCGCGCCGGCATTCTCGATGAAAGCGTCGGTGCGCGCCCCGGTGCGGTTGAAGACAGCGATGCGGTGCCCGTGCTCGGCGATGTTGAGCGCCAGGTTGGAGCCCATCGTGCCAAGGCCGATCAGGCCGATTTCGGCATTTTCCATCGTTTCTTCCCTGCTTTCGGATCTTGTTGGTTCGAGCCCGCGATTTGCGGGGATGCCCATTCATCACGGGATGCCATTCTTCACGGGATGATTGACGGGCCTTTCGGGCCGCGTCAACCGCCTCGCCGAATTGTGTTGCGCGGATCGAACGTGAAGACCAGAGCCCGAGAAGATTGGCAATTGGCGCAGCCGCCGGGAAGTTCAGGTGCCGGCGTCGAGGGAAAAGCGGGTTCAGAAATTGTAGTTGGCATAGCCATGGTAGACCAAATCCACCATTGCGTCCCCTCCGGCAAAGAGCAGATTCACATTCCAAGGCGGGTTCCAAGGCGGGAAGGGAACCACGAACTCGGTTTCCTGGCCATGGCAAACTCCCACGACGCGCCAGTCGTCGCGGATGAAGCCGAACAGAGGTCCTCCCGACCACCCGTGGCCGGCGAAGTTTGTCGTTTCAAGCTCGCGCGCATGCTTGTCTCCGTCGACATCTCTGATGAAGGCAGCCAGCTCGACAGCCGGGTATCCGGCGGCGAAATCAGGATAGCCAGCGCTCATGTAAAGATGGTCGAAATACTCATCGTGGTCGTCGAAGGCCTGCGTACCCAGCCAGCCGCAGACGTTGCCAATCGGATCAATCGTCCTGCAGATTGCATAGTCGCTGGCATCCGCTTTGAACGCCATATCCCAGAAGCCGTCATGCCTGACGCCATACCAGTCGCTGACCCATGTGGAGCCGAAGCGAGGGGAGTGACCCGGGTACATAGCCGGCGTGAATTCGATTTGACAGTTGCCGCTGTAGTCCCACGGCATGACATGGCTGGCTGTCATCAACAGGTTCGGCCCAACCATGAAGGCGGTGCCTCCTGGAAGCTCCTTGCCTTCGGAGAAGGTGCGGATGTGGCCTATCGCCGACCAGGGAAACGCCACCAGATCCATGCCGATAGCCGTAAGCCCCGACCGCTTGACGGCAATATCGCCGTCCGGTCCAGCAAAGAACGGTCGCAACCGTGGGACCGTTCGCACAGCGAGATGGCGAGGAACATAGGCCTTGAGCAGATCCTCGTTTCGCCTGCCCGTGCGCGTCGGCTTGCCCTCAGGCCGCGCGACGGCCTTCGCAACAGGCAGGTTGAGCCTCGATTCCAATCGCGGCACATAGCCCTTCGGCGCAGAGACCCGCTCAGCCAATTTGCGGGCGTCCGGAAATCGGCCCAGGCTGAGATGATTGATGATGTCGACAGGCATCGGCTCCGTCGGATCACGATCAAGTTTTTCGATGAGAGCGCCAAGGTCGTTGTGCGCAGCCAGCGCCTTGAGGTTTGGTGGTCGCCTGTTGCGCCCGGCATTCTCGTTCCCCGCAGTGGAGAGGCGTTGATCCTTCTTCATGCGATTTGTCCTAGCTTGCCCTTGCCAATGCGCCTCGATAGGGCGAGACGACCGCGATTGGCATCGAAACCGAAGTGATGGCCGCCAAGGTCGAACGAAAGCGACCATTTTGACAGTCGTCATTTGCCGACTGGGTCGCTCCTTTTTGCGGGTGCTATTTCGTGAGGACCATAAGGCCGACGCTACGGCCTGATATCGACGGGCGCCTCGATCTTCACCATCTCGAAGTCCGAGACCAGTATGTCGATGCGCACCGTCCACCGGCCCGGCACCGGGATGACGAGGTTGTCGACGCGCCAGCTGCCGTCACCGGGCTTGCTCGCAGCGCGCTTCAGCGGTTCAATGCCGGAATCGGGTTTTGACAGCACAAGCGTCACCTCCTTGGCGTCGAGCGGGCCGAAATCGCCGCTCATGATGACCATCGAGGCAACGGCCGGGCCGGCATGGCCGGGAGTGATGCTGAGATCGGCCATCGCTTGCAGCGCGTGGATATGAACCGACACCGGTTGTGCTGCCGCAATCGCGAGGGCTCGGGGCGGCGGTGTGAAGCGCCAGCCCGCGGCAACGCCGAAAATCGCCAACACGATCAACATCTCGACGCCGATCGAGCGGACCAGCCTGCGTTGAACTTCCGTCGATCCCGCCTCGGCCGATGCCGTGAGTTTCCAGCGATTGACGGCAGCAAGCGTGAACAGAAAGACCAGCAGCCCCAGCTTGATAAGCAGCAGCCTTCCATAGGCGGTGTCGACCAAAGCCGCGGGTGTCTGCACCTGGATGACGGCAAGCACGATGCCGGCAGCGGCAAGCACGGCCACCACGGGCAGGATCGCCCAAGAAAACCGCCGCAGGAATGGCGTGGCCCCCGCCGATTGCCCCTTCAGCGCCAGCCCGAGTGGGATCAATGCGCCGGCCCACAACGCGATGCAGACCCCATGCAGGAACACCATCGGCCGCGTCAGCCATTGCGGTTCGGCGGCACTGGCATGGCCGCTGGCGGCAAGGGCAACCCCCACCCCGGCCAGGCCGACCAGCGCCAATGGTTTGGCGGTGGCGCGGGGACCGGCCAGCGACAGCAGGCCAAGGCCCAGCGCGATCAGCGCGACCAGCACTGTCGAGCCGAAACTGGTGCCGAGCCCGGTCCGCCAGATGACCGATTGTGCCAGATGGGAGAGCGGCGCCCCAAGCGCATCAAGCCCCTGGAAACCGAGCGACAAGGATGCCGCGACCAGCCCGCTCAGGATTGCGGCTGCAACGAAGCGCTGCCCGGCACGGCCACTTCCGGCCAACCAGGCAAGCGCGAAGGCGCCGCCAACGCCGAGGAAAAGGCCGACGTAGAGAAAGATTTTGCCCGTCCAGATAGCCGACCGCAACGGCCAGTCGACGGCTTCGGATACGGCGGGCGGCTCGCTGGGCGCGCCGATGGAAAACAGCAGCGATCCGCCGACGGGATGACCGTCTGCGGAGATGACGCGCCAGCTCAAGACATGCGTGCCGGACTTGAGCGGCTGCGGATTGTCGATCTCGACGGTCTGGTCGCTGAGCCGGAATGACGTTAGCGGAACCGGCTTGCCGTCGGGCTTCACCAGCGTCAGCACCAGAGGCGAGACCGGCTCGCTGAAGGTCAGCGAGAACTGCGCCGGCCCCTGTGCCAGCACCGCGCCGTCGGCCGGGTCGGTCTTGATCAGCGCGGCATGGGCAAAGGCCTGATCCGACACGGCAAGGCTGGCAAGAAACACGATCACGGCCAACAGGCCGGCGGCAAACCGGCCGGCGCGTTGGCCGGTCATGGAAGCCGTTTGCAGGAAGGAGGTCGTGCTCATGTCACCGCCACGAAAAGGAGCGGCGCGCTCGAAAGGGCGCGCCGCCTGGGAGATCATTTCTTCGGCAGCAGCTTGATGCCGGGTGCCGGGCTTTCCAGCGCGTCTTCATCCTGCCCTGCCGCTGGGATCTCGATCCAGCGATCGGCGGCGCCGTCGCATTCCTGCACCACCGGGAAGTAGAGTTTTTGGCCCGCCGGGAGATCCGCCGTCAACGTCGCGCGGAAGACGAACTCGTCGTAGAATTCGTCCGGCAGGCTGCCGGCGCTCCAGTCGACTTCCTTGACCCCGTCGGTCACCGCCTGACCGTAGAGCTGGTAGGATTTCTCGTACTTGCCCTTCTTGGTCTGCAGCGTCCAGCCTGGCTTCGGCATCGGCTTCACCGCGATCACCCCTTCCGGAATCTGCACGCGCACGGCGGTCGTCGCCTTGCCCTCGCAGCCATGCGGCACGCGCAAAACGGCCTTGTAGGTCGAGCCGACCGCCGCCTCCTGGGTTTCGAACGTGATATGCGCGAAGGCGGCGCTGGTTCCGAGCGCGAGAAGTGCGCCGGCCGACAAAAGATATTTGTTCATGTTGGTCCCTCGGATTTTCAAAATTTGTCGAACCGGCCGGATCAATTGGCGTGATCGTCCATGGCGCCACCGCCCATGCCTTCGACAGCGAAATCGACGCTGACGGCGCCGGCCTTTTCGAAAGCCAGCGTGGCGGAAAACTTCTCGCCCTGTTTGGGTTGCCGCTTCAGGCCGATGAACATCAGATGATAGCCGCCAGGCGCAAGCGCGACCTTGCCGCCGGCCGGAATTTCCAGGCCGCCGGCAACCGGCCGCATGGTCATGACGCCGTCCTTGACGCCCATCTCATGCAGCTCGGTCTTTTCAGAAACATCGGAGGAAATCGACACCAGCCGGTCCGGTGCACTGCCGTTGTTGGTGACGGTGAAATAACCCCCGGCCACATTGGCACCGGCCGGTGTGGCGCGCGACCAAGGGTGGCCGACCTCAAGATCGCCAACCTTGAACTCATGCGCGAGGACGGACTGGGCGCCTGTGAACAGCAGCGCAAGAGCCAGCACGGCAATGCCGACACGCTCTTCGATGCCGCGTAGAATGCCGCCGGGCACAAGACGCGCGGCGTCAGGGAAAAAATAGGACATGGTTGCTCCATGAAGTGATGGTCGCGCCGTTGCCGGTCGCGAGCAGTTTGATCTTTGGATTGGTACGCCCACGAAAAGTTCCGCCGGGCAAACAGGCTCAGGCCGTCAGCGGCGGCGCGCGCGGGTTCGACGGCGAGCGCTCACGCGCAAAGTCGAGATGGATGGCCGCCGGAAAAACAAAGGCGACCGTTTTGAAGGAAAGGCTGCCCAGCGCCAGGCCAGCAC
>NZ_RZOM01000043.1:0-12850 GCF_003999175.1 Mesorhizobium sp. M7A.F.Ca.ET.027.03.2.1
TCATCGAGCAGCACCAGGCTTGCGTTCTTGACGATGGCGCGCGCCAGTGCGGTGCGCTGCTGCTGGCCGCCCGACAGGCTGAGCGGCGTGCGGTCGAGATAGGGCGTCAGCTTGAGAAGAGCGGCGGCTTCACGCACCTGGCTGTCGATCCTGGCCTGCTCGATGCCGGCCACCCGGAGCGGCGAAGCGATGTTCTCATAGACGGTCATCGCCGGATAATTGATGAACTGCTGGTAGACCATGGCGATCTTGCGCTTCTGCACCGGCACGCCGGTGACATTCTGGCCGTCGAACCAGATCGAACCGGAGGTCGGCACGTCCAGGCCGGCCATCAGCCGCATCAGGCTGGTCTTGCCGGAGAGCGTAGGTCCGAGCAGGACGTTGAGCGAGCCGTGCTGGAGCGTCAGCGACACGTCGCTTATATGCTCGGCCGCGCCGACCGCCTTGGTCACGTTTCTCAGTTCCAGCATGACGCCTCCTCCCAGGCCTTCCGCATCAGCTCAAACCCCTCTTCATTCGGCAGCCGCGACATGGCGCCGGCTTATGCCGCGCATGAACTCATCGAGCGCCGCCACCTGCTCGCGGCTGAGATGCAGACCGCGCTTGGTCCGGCGCCACAATACATCTTCCGATGTGACCGCCCATTCGTTTTGAACGAGATAGCGCACCTCGGCCTCGTAGAGATCGGCGCCGAAGTTGCGGCCGAGATCGACGTTCGATTTGGCCAGCCCCAGCAGCATCCTTGCGCGGGTGCCATAGAGCCGGGTCAGCCGGCGAGCCAGGCGCGCGTCGAGGAATGGATAAGCGGTTTTCAATTTCGCCACTTGGGCATCGAAACCGGTGGCCGGGAAATCGCCGCCCGGCAACGGCGCGTTCGCCGTCCATGGCTTGCCGCGTTTGCCGAGAAAACCCTCGATCTTTTCCAGCATCGATTCCGACAGCCGGCGATAGGTGGTGATCTTGCCGCCAAAAGCATTGACGATTGGGGCGGCGCCCTCGCCGCCATCGGCCTTGAGCACGTAGTCGCGCGTCGCTTCCTGCGCCTTGGAGGCTCCGTCATCATAGAGCGGACGGACGGCCGAATAGGTCCAGACGATGTCCGAGCGCTTGACCGGCTGAGCGAAATATTCGCTTGCCGCGGCGCAGAGGTAATCGATCTCGGTGTCGCTGATCTTCACGTCATGCGGATCGCCGGGATAATCCTGGTCGGTGGTGCCGATCAGTGTGAACTCTTCCTCATAGGGAATGGCGAAGATGATGCGGCCATCCTTGTTCTGGAAGAAATAGGCGCGTGGATCGTCGAACTTCCTGGCGATGACAATGTGGCTGCCCTGCACGAGGCGGACATTGTGCACATCGTTCAGCCCGACGACGCCGGACAGCACATGATCGACCCAGGGGCCGGCGGCATTGACCAGCAGTCGCGCCTTGATCTCCTCGGTCTCGCCGCTCTGCAGATCCTCGATCTGGATCGTCCAAAGGCCGTTTTCGCGGCGCGCGCCGGTCACTTTCGTGCGGGTGCGGACCGTGGCGCCGCGGTCGGCGGCATCACGCGCGTTCAGCGCCACCAACCGTGCATCATTGACCCAGCCATCCGAATATTCGAAGGCCTTCTTGAACAGCGGCTTCAAAGGCTTGCCGGCCGGATCCCTGGCCATGTCCAGCGTCCGGGTCGCGGGCAGCAATTTGCGCCCGCCAATGTGATCGTAGAGGAAGAGACCGAGCCTGATCAGCCAGGCCGGACGCAGGCCTTTGGCATAGGGCAGCACGAACCGCATCGGCCAGATGATGTGCGGCGCGTTCTTCCACAAAACCTCGCGCTCCATCAGCGCCTCTCGCACCAGGCGGAATTCGTAGAATTCGAGGTAGCGCAGGCCGCCATGGATCAATTTGGTCGAACCCGAGGAGGTTCCGCTGGCGAGGTCGTTCATCTCGGCGAGAAACACGGAAAAGCCACGACCGACGGCATCACGGGCAATGCCGCAGCCATTGATGCCGCCACCTATGACGAAAATGTCACGGATCGGAGATGCGTCCACAATTCCTCCAACGATTTCGCATTGCACCATTTTGGGCTTTTACGAAACCGTGTCGGAATTATTTCGAAATGATAACGAATGTCAAACGAAATATCACGAGCGCGTGATATCGGGCAGAAACCGCCTAGGCGAGCGACGTCTCGATCAACTGAACCTCGGCCTCGTGGCAGATCTTGCGCACTGACGGGATGTCGCAACGATCGGTGATGAAGGTGTTGACCTGCGACAGATGGCCGATGCGCACCGGTGCGGTTCGCTCGAATTTGGTCTGGTCGGAAACCAGGATGACATGCCTTGCATTGGCGATGATCGCCTGCGCCACCTTGACCTCGCGAAAATCGAAATCGAGCAAGGCGCCGTCATGGTCGATGGCGGATGCACCGATCACCGCATAGTCGACCTTGAACTGCCTGATGAAGTCGACCGCCGCTTCGCCGACCACACCGCCATCGGAACCGCGCACGACCCCGCCGGCGATCACCACCTCGATCGAGGGATATATCCGCATCCTATTGGCAACATTGATGTTATTGGTGATGACCATGAGCCCGTTGTGATCGAGCAACGCCTTGCTGACCGACTCGGTCGTGGTGCCGATGTTGATGAACAGCGAGGCATTGTCGGGGATCAGCCTGGCGGCCGCACGGCCGATCGCCTCCTTCTCGTCGGCGGCGATCTTGCGTCTCGCCTCATATTCCATGTTCTCGATGCCGGAGGGATACAACGCGCCGCCATGGATGCGCGAGAGCAGCCGCTGGTCGCACAAATCGTTGAGGTCCTTGCGTATGGTCTGCGGCGTCACATTGAAGTGGGTGGCCAGATCATCGACCAGCACGCGGCCATGATCCTTGGCCATCTGGATAATCTCGGCATGGCGCGGCGACAGATACATAGGCAACCTCCCATTTTCGTTTTTCTTGTCTATAGTCGAAAACGAAGCCGATGAAAAGGCATGAGCCGGCTAATGAAATGCATGTGATTGCCAAGGTGAATACGAACGCAAACCAGATCGTGCCCGATCAATCCATTGCGCGCGCGATTTCCGTGATGACGGTGAAGGCCGTATCAACATCGGCGGCGGTCGCCTCGAACTGGCCGACCTGGAAGCGGATTGCGATCCTGCCATCGACCTTCGTCTGCGTCAGGTAGATGCGGCCATCGTCGTTGATCGCATTGACCAGGCGCAGATTGTGCTCGTCCGCGTCGGTTGCGATCTTGTGTCGGAACGAGAACAACGACAGCATCGGTTCGCTGACGATCTCGAAATCCGGCTCCCTTGCCAGCCGCGCCGCCAGCGCTTCGCTCCACCCGACATGATTGCGGATCATCGTGCGCAGATTTTCCAGGCCATGGGCGCGCAGCAGGAACCACAATTTCAGCGCGCGAAATCGCCTGCCAAGCGGCACCGACCATTCGGAATAGTTGATGATGCCGTCGTGGCCGTGTGTCTTCAGATAATCCGGCTTGATGGCCAGCGTCCTCACATGGCTTTCGGGATCGCGCAGGAACTGGATAGAGCAGTCGAACTGGGCGC
Source organism: Mesorhizobium sp. M7A.F.Ca.ET.027.03.2.1 (assembly GCF_003999175.1). Taxonomy (NCBI): domain Bacteria; kingdom Pseudomonadati; phylum Pseudomonadota; class Alphaproteobacteria; order Hyphomicrobiales; family Phyllobacteriaceae; genus Mesorhizobium; species Mesorhizobium sp. M7A.F.Ca.ET.027.03.2.1. Next base: position 3,574 of record NZ_RZOM01000043.1, read on the forward strand.
CCAGCCATTTGTGCGGATTGAAAACGATTGAATCGGCGCCTTCGACGCCTGTCCAGAAATGCCGATACTCCGGACAGATCATCGCCGATCCCGCCCATGCGGCGTCGACGTGAAGATAAAGCCCATGCCGCCGTGCGACCTCGACAACCGCTGCAATATCGTCGGTGCCGCCGGTGCTGGTGCCGCCGACGCAAGCGATGATGCCGGCCGGCAGCATGCCGGCTTCCCTGTCGGCGATGATTGCCGCCTCGAGTGCCGCCGTGTCCATGGCGCGAAAGCGGCCGCCGACCGGAATGCGCACGAGATTGTCCTCGCCGATGCCGGACACCCAGATCGCCCGGTCGATCGACGTGTGCACCTGGTCGGAGGAATAGATGCGCAGCCGCGTCTGCCCTGCCAGGCCTTGTCTGTTGCCTTGCCAGTCGAGCGCCCGTTCGCGCATGGTCAGCACCGCGGCCAGTGTCGCCGACGAGGCTGAATCCTGGATCACCCCGGAAAACCCTTCGGGCAGGCCGAGCGCCTGGCGCATCCAGTCGACGGTGCGCGTTTCGAGTTCGGTCGCCGCCGGCGACGTCTGCCAGAGCATGCATTGCGCGGCCATCGCCGAAACCAGATATTCCGCCACCACCGAAACCGGCGCCGCATTGGCCGGGAAATAGGCGAAGAAGCGGGGATGCTGCCAATGCGTCATTCCCGGCAGGATCTTCTCTTCGAAGTCGGCGAAGATCCGGTCCATCGGCTCGGCGTCTTCGGGCGGAGAAGCCTCAATGCTTCGAAAAATGTCGCCCGGTTCGACCAGCGGCCGCACCGGCCGCTCGCGTAGCGTATTGCGGTAGTCGGCGCCCCAGTCGGCGGCGCGGCGCGACCATTGCCGGAAATCATCGTTGTTCATCCTGTCCTCCCGACATGATCGACCGCCACCATCCATCGCGGCTGGTCTCTTTATTAATTAACGCGTGAAATAGATGCAACCGACAACGGATGCCGCACGCCTCAGCCCGGGAAATCCGGCAGGCTGGCAAAGGCCGTCTTCAGCGCATTCGACCAGCCGTCGGAGATCGTGCGGTAATACTGGTCGTCCTGGCCGATCCGCTTCTTCAATCCAACCTTGAAGGCGTCCTTCTCCAGGAACAGCAGGTCGAGCGGCAAGCCGACGGACAGGTTCGACTTCAACGTCGAATCGAACGACACCAAAAGCAGCTTCACCGTCTCGGCGAGGCTCATCGTCTTTTCGTAGGCGCGGATGATGATCGGCTTGCCGTATTTGGTCTCGCCGATCTGGAAAAACGGCGTGTCATCGGTCGATTCGATGAAATTGCCTTCGGGATAGATCATGAACAGGCGCGGCTCGCTGCCCTTGATCTGACCGCCGAGGATAAAGGAGGCATTGAAATAGGAATCCGCCTTCTCGCCGGCGGGCGACGAATTGGCGATGACCTCCTTGACCGTGTCGCCAACAATGCGGACCGTTTGGTACATCGACGGCGTTTCGAGCAGCGTGGAATGTCTTTCGGAGATCGCCTTGGTGCGCTCGTCAAGCAGGCTGACCACGGCCTGCGTCGTCGCCAGATTGCCCGCCGACATCAAAACGATGACGCGCTCGCCCGGCTCTTCCCAGACATGCATCTTGCGAAAGGTAGAGATGGAATCCATGCCTGCATTGGTGCGCGTGTCCGACATGAACACGAGCCCGCGATCGATCTTCAGGCCAACGCAATAGGTCATGGAATCTCTTCTAGAGCAATTCCAGGAAAAGTGTGAAGCGGTTTTCCGTCCGGAATTGCGTTGAAACAAGGGGATAGAGCGGTTCGGCGTTTCCTTGAAACGATGAATCGCTCGGCAGCAATCTTGCGAGGATTACTGCTCCACCGTGACGGTGACCGCAAGCTGTTCTTCCGCCTGTCCCAGCCGAATTCCCGACACCGGCGTGGCGTCGCGGTAATCGCGGCCCGTTGCCACCTTTACATAACGCTCGTCGGGTGAAATGCCATTGGCGGCATCGAAGGCAACCCAGCCGAGACCCGAAACATGCGCCTCGGCCCAGGCATGGCTGGCCGCCTGCTCGACCGTGGCTTCCAGCATCAGATAGCCGCTGACATAGCGGGCCGGAAAGCCCATGGCACGCGCCGCGGCGGCAAAGATATGTGTATGATCCTGGCAGACCCCGGTTTTCAGCGCCAAGGCTTCCTCCGCCGGCGTCGTCGCACTGGTGGTGCCGGGCGTGTAGACAACGCGCTCGCCGATGACAGCCATCAGCCGGTGCAGCCTTTCGATGTCGCTGCCCTTGCCGACCGATGCGGCGAGTTCGCGGATACCGCTGCCGATCGTCGTCAATGGTGTTTCATGGCTGTACAGCCAGAGCGGCGTAAAGCCTTGATGTGGCCCTGAGACACCCGCGGTGTCGCGCGTCACCACTTCGCCCGACGCCTCGACGGTGATGAAGTCGCGCTCGCCCTCGACGCTCAACAGCCTTGTGTCATTGCCGAAATGGTCGACAAAGCGAACTTCTTCGCGCGCGCCTTCGATGGTCAAGGCCCAGGACAGAACGGTCTGCGTCGACCCGCTGACCGGGAGCAGCCGCAGCCGCTGCAACAGATAGTGCACCGGCGCGTCGTAGCGGTATTCGGTCCGATGGGTGATCTTCAGCCGCATGCTTCTATTCCGTTTGTGAGCACGATCTCCGGACAAACGGTTTCATTTGTCTGAGAAAACCGGCTCCCACCTTTCGGGACCATGCTCAATTGAACCGGTAATCTTGTGCGATCTCTTCGCCCAGCTTGGTGTTGTCGCGAATGAAATTGGCCAGGAACTCATGCAGCCCGGCGTCGAATATGCCCTTGATCGACCCGGCTCTCAGCATTGTCTGCGTCTTCTCGGCCGTTGCGTGGCAGGCATGGCGTTCGCCGTAATCGTCGCCGAGGAATTTCAGGTGCTCCGACAGGAAGCGATAGCAGAACATCAGCGAACGCGGCATGCGGACATTGAGGATCAGATAGTCGGCAATGTTGGTCGGCTTGTAATCGGCGTCGTAGACCCAACGGTAGGAGCGATGCGCCGAGACCGAACGCAGGATCGATTCCCACTGATAATTGTCGAGCGTCGAGCCGACCCAGGAGATCGACGGCAGCAGCACATAATATTTCACGTCGAGGATGCGCGCCGTGTTGTCCGCGCGCTCGACATAGGTGCCGAGCTGCGAGAAGTCGAAGATTTCGTTGCGCAGCATGGTGCCGTAGAACGAGCCGCGGATCAGCGCCGTCTCGCGCTTGATGGCGTCGAGTACGCTGGGCAGGTCGCGCTCGTCGATCGGCTTGGCCAGCATCCGCTTCAGCGACATCCAGGCTTCGTTGATGCTTTCCCAGGTTTCGCGCGTCAGCGCGGTACGCACCATGCGGGCATTGTTGCGGGCCGTCTCGATCGACGCCATCGTGCTCGACGGGTTCGACGTGTCGCGCAACAGGAAGTCGGCGACGTTGGCCGCGGTATAGTCAGAATATTTCTGGCTGAAGGTGACGTCGGAACCGGCGCTGAGCAGCACCGAATTCCACTCTTCCGAGGCACTCTGGGTACGAGTCAGCGCCATGCGCAAACCGGCATCGACCAAGCGCGCCATGTTCTCCGCCCGCTCGATATAGCGATTCATCCAGTAAAGCCCGTTGGCGGTGCGGCCGAGAAGCATATCAACGTGCCCCGATTTTGAGCGAGTAGCGAGTAGCGAGTAGCGAATAGGGAATGCGTCTCATGATTGCTGCGTCCCCCTGCTCGTCTCAATCATCCAGCACCCAAGTATCTTTCGTCCCGCCGCCTTGCGAGGAATTCACGACCAGCGAGCCTTCCTTCAGCGCGACACGCGTGAGGCCGCCCGGCACGATTTGGATGCGATCGGAGACCAGCACATAAGGCCTGAGATCGACATGGCGCGGCGCCAGCCCCTTTTCCGTCAGGATCGGGCATGTCGACAGCGCCAGCGTCGGCTGGGCGATGTAATTCGAAGGTTTCGCCTGGAGTTTCTTGGCAAAGGTCTCGCATTCCTTCTTGGTCGCAGCCGGCCCGACCAGCATGCCGTAGCCGCCGGAACCATGGACTTCCTTGATCACCAGCTCGTCGATGTGCTCGAGCACGTATTTCAGGCTGTCGGGCTCCGAGCAGCGCCAGGTTGGGATGTTGCCCAGGATCGCCTTGCGGCCGGTGTAGAATTCGATGATCTCGGGCATGTAGGAATAGATCGCCTTGTCGTCGGCGATGCCGGTGCCCGGCGCATTGGCGATGGTGATGTTGCCGGCCCGATAGACATCCATGATACCGGGTATGCCAAGCGCCGAATCCGGTCGGAAGGTCAGCGGATCGAGGAAGGAATCGTCCACGCGCCGGTAGAGCACATCGATCTGCTTGTAGCCTTCGGTCGTGCGCATCGCGACATGGCCGTCGACGACGCGCAGATCCTGGCCTTCGACCAGCTGCACGCCCATCTGGTCGGCGAGGAAGGCGTGTTCGAAATAGGCGGAGTTGAAGCTGCCGGGCGTCAGCACCGCAATGGTCGGCGCGCCCTTGGTGCTTTGCGGCCGCACCGCCGCCAGCGACTGGCGCAGAAGCTGCGGGTAGTTTTCCACCGGCCGTACCTTGATCTTCTGGAACAGCTCGGGGAACAGCTGCATCATCGTCTCGCGGTTCTCCAGCATGTAGGAGACGCCCGACGGTGTGCGCGCATTATCCTCCAGCACGTAGAATTCGTCCTCCGAGATGCGGACGATGTCGACGCCGATGATGTGGGTGTAGACGCCGGCCGGCGGCCTGACCCCGATCATCTCCGGCAGGAAGGCCTCGTTCCTGGCGATCAATTCCCTGGGGACGCGCCCTGCGCGCAGGATTTCCTGGCGGTGGTAGATGTCGTCGAGGAAGGCGTTCAGCGCCTGCACGCGCTGCTCGATGCCCTGCGTGAGGCGGCGCCATTCATTGCCTGAAATGATGCGGGGAACGATATCGAACGGGATCAGCCGCTCGGAAGCTTCCTGCTCGCCATAGACGGCGAAGGTGATGCCGGTCTTGCGGAAGACGCGTTCGGCGTCCTGCATCTTCTCGGTCAGCCTGGCCGGATCCTGCTCCTTCAGCCAGCGATCATAAGCCGAATACGGTCTTCTCAATCCGGAGACTTCCGGAAGCATTTCATCGAACGCTGCCAATCGCATACTCCCCTGTGACGCCATTTCACTGGCGTCGCCGGAGAAAATCAAGCGCAATCGGTGATTTGAGAGATACGGGCGATCAGTATGTTGCGCCTGCCCAAAATTGAGGCAGCTAAAATATGACCTTGATCAGCCTTTGCCTCGTGCCCGGGCAAATGCGTTTCCAGGCTAGAAAGCGCGAAACGTGACGACGGTGAACGTGTCCTTGATGCCGGGGAGAATCTGCACCTTCTCATTGACGAAATGGCCGACGTCTTCCTCGTCGTCGACGTAGAATTTGGCGAGCAGATCGTAATTGCCGGCGGTGGAGTAGATTTCCGAGGCGATCTCGGCATCGGCAAGCGCACTGGCAACCTCATAGGATTTGCCGAGCTCGCATTTGATCTGCACGAAAAACGCCTTCATGGCTTCGTCCCGCTAAACGTCCAAGTCCAGCGGCCCTTCTGGCAGACTGGAGGCGGGCTTTCAAGCGCTGGAATGAATGCTCAGCCGGCTCGGGCCTAGGCTACCGCCTGCTGCAACTCCGCCACTGGCGTGGAACTTGTCACCGATCGCCAGTGAATATTCGCAATCGCTGAAACCGCGATGCGCTGCCAAGCGTATGTTATGATGTGTCTTCGGACAGCAGCATTTCGAGGGAAGATATTTCGCGGGATAACGGAGACAGGCCATGCGCCGCGCCTTTTTCGCAATCGCAGTCGTTCCATTCCTCTTCGCGTCGTCGGTATTGGCCGGCGATGCCGAGATCAAGGCGGGCCAGTCCGTCATCGACAGTCAGCTAAAGGCCCTCATCGCCAATGACGGCGCCACCGCCTACAGCTTCGCCGCCCCGAATGTGAAGCGGATCTTCCCGACCGTCGATGCCTTCATGAACATGGTGACCAACGGCTATCCGCCGGTGCGCAAGCCGCGGACCTATTCCTTCGGCAAGGTCGAGGAGACCGCTCCGGGTTCGATCGTCCAGCAGGTGCTGATCGTCGGCCCCGACGGCAAGGATTACGAGGCGGTCTACACGTTGCAGCAACAGCCCGACGGTACGTTCCAGATCACCGGCTGCAGCCTGCGCGCTTCGAATTCGCTCAGCACTTGAGGCCTCACAGCAACGGGATATCGCCCCTCGCCCAGCCCTCGGTGATTTCCGCGCCGCGCGCCTCGAAGGCGCCGGTCTCGATCGCAGCGCGGATGTCCTGCATCAGCTTTTGATAGTAAGAAAGGTTGTTCCAGGTCAAAAGCATAGCACCGAGCGCTTCTTGCGAGCGCACCAGATGATGCAGATAGGCGCGTGAGTAGTCCCGGGTGGCCGGGCAGTCGCTTTCCTCGTCGAGCGGCCGTGGATCGTCGGCATGGCGGGCGTTGCGCAGATTGACCTTGCCGCGCCTTGTATAGGCAAGGCCGTGGCGGCCGGCCCGTGTCGGCATCACGCAGTCGAACATGTCGATGCCGCGCGCCACCGATTTCAGGATATCGTCGGGCGTGCCGACACCCATCAGATAGCGCGGCTTGTCCGCTGGCAGTTCCGGGCAGGTGATGTCGAGCATCTCGAGCATCACCGCTTGCGGTTCGCCGACGGCCAGGCCGCCGACCGCATAGCCCTTCAGCTCCATCGCGCTCAGCGCCTGCGCCGAGCGCTCCCGCAGCGCCGCGTTGTCGCCGCCTTGCACGATGCCGAACATCGCCTTGCCCGGCTGATCGCCGAACGCCGTCTTGCAGCGCTCGGCCCAACGCAACGACAGCTCCATGGCGCGCTCGATTTCCTTCATCTCGGCCGGCAGCGCCGTGCATTCGTCGAGCTGCATCTGGATATCGGAATCGAGCAATCCCTGGATCTCTATCGAACGCTCCGGCGACATCTCGTAGGCGGCGCCATCGATATGCGAGCGGAAGGTGACGCCCTTTTCGGTCAGCTTTCTCAGCTTCGACAGCGACATCACCTGGAAACCGCCGCTGTCGGTCAGGACAGGATGCGGCCAGCGGGCGAACTCGTGCAGGCCACCGAGCCGCGCCACACGCTCGGCGCCGGGCCGCAGCATCAGATGATAGGTGTTGCCCAGGATGATGTCGGCGCCGACACCGCGCACCTGGTCCATATACATGGCCTTGACGGTGCCGCCGGTGCCGACCGGCATGAAGGCCGGCGTGCGGATTTCGCCGCGCGGCATGTCGATCACGCCGCGTCGCGCCTTGCCGTCGGTTGCCAGAACCTTGAAGCTGAACGGCTTAGCCATTGAATTCCTTGTCGTGGATCGGGGCGTCCGGCGCCTGATTGTCGAGCGACTGGCGGTAGTGGATGCAGCCGCGCATGGCGGAATCGAGGTGCTGGCGAATGCCGGCGCGCAGCTTTTTCAATTCCGCATTCAGCGCATAGCGGTCAAAGGCTTGCAGATCATCGTCCATCGCTCGTCTCCGCTCGGAAAAGCAGGCTTGCGTCGCCATAGGAATAGAATCTGTAACGGTTCTCGATCGCATGGGCATAGGCCGCACGCATCGTGTCGAGGCCGCTGAAGGCCGAGACAAGCATGAACAGCGTCGAGCGCGGCAGATGGAAATTGGTCATCAGCACGTCGGCGGTGCGAAAACGGTAGCCGGGCGTGATGAAGATATCGGTCGGACCGGACCACGCAGCCAGAGTACCGTCCTCACGCGCCGCACTCTCCAGCAGTCGCAGCGAGGTCGTGCCGACGGCAACGACGCGCCCGCCTCTTGCTCTTGCGGCATTCAGGGCGTCCGCAGTGGCTTCGCTGACCGAACCGGTCTCGGCATGCATCTTGTGGTCGGCGGTGTCGTCGGCCTTCACCGGCAGGAACGTACCGGCGCCGACATGCAAGGTGACGAAGCGGCGTTCGATGCCCTTGCTGTCAAGCGCTGCAAAAAGCTCCGGCGTGAAATGCAGGCCCGCTGTCGGAGCCGCGACGGCGCCTTCCTCGCTTGCATAGATGGTCTGGTAGTCGGCCCGGTCGCGTTCGTCGTCGTCGCGTTTCGAGGCGATGTAGGGCGGCAGCGGAATGTGGCCGACCGCGTGCAGTGCCTCGTCGAGGAAGGGCCCCGACAGGTCGAAGCCGAGCAGTGCTTCGCCGCCCTCGCCTTTCTCGATCACCGTGGCGTCGAGCTGACCGAGGAAACAGGAATTGCCGTCATGGCCGAAATGGATGCGGTCGCCGGCGGCTATGCGCTTGCCCGGCCGCATGAAGGCCAGCCAGCGGTCCGGCGCCATGCGCATATGCAGCGTGGCTTCGACCTGCGCCGTCGCTTCGCCCCGCCGCCTTATGCCTTTGAGCTGCGCTGGAATGACCTTGGTGTCGTTGAACACCAGCACGTCGCCGGCCCTGAGCAAGGACGGCAGGTCGCCAACCGTCCAGTCATCGAGCCCTTCGCCTGATTTGACCAGAAGCATCTTGGCGCTGTCACGCGGCTGCGCCGGGCGGAGCGCGATGCGCTCCTCCGGCAAGTCGAAGTCAAAGAGATCGACGCGCATCAGTAGAGCCGGACGAGCAGCGCTCCGGCCAAGAGCAGCACCGCGCCGGCAACGCGGCCGAGCGAGATTTCACGCACCGCGACGCCGAGGAAGCCGACGCGGTCGATGAGCATGCCGGCCAGCAACTGGCCGGCGACCAGAAACGCCATCAGCGCGGCAGCACCTATGCGTGGCGTGAGAATCGTCGACAGCGTGACATAGAAACCGCCCAGCATGCCGCCGGCCACGAACAGCCAGGGCGCCGGCGCCTTCCAGTCGAGCGAGATGCCTTGCAGCTTCACCACCGTGACGGAGATGATACCGAGCACGATCGCGCCCGACAGGAACGAAAACGCAGCCGCCGCGACCGGGAGGCCCAAGCCGCGTGCCAGCTGCGAATTGATCGGCGCCTGAATGGCAATGAAGGCGCCGGACAGGATGCCGAGAAGCGACCAGACGACGCCCATCATTGTCGTTTGCCCTTACTTGACGTCGGCCGCGACCTTCAGCGACACGATCTTGTCGGGATCCTGCACCGGCTCGCCGCGCTTGATCTTGTCGACATTGTCCATGCCTTCGATGACCTGGCCCCAGACCGTGTACTGGCGGTTGAGGGAGGCGGCATCGTCGAAGCAGATGAAGA
>NZ_RZOM01000440.1:0-4739 GCF_003999175.1 Mesorhizobium sp. M7A.F.Ca.ET.027.03.2.1
CCATGCTTCCGTTCGGTGCGCTGGGCGCGAACTTCAACGCGCTGGCCATGGAGCCGCTCGGGCAACTGGCCGGCACGGCGTCGTCGATCCTCGGTTTCATGCAGACGTTTCTCGGCGGCATTCTCGGCACGCTGATCGGCCAGGCCTTCAACGGCACGGTGACGCCACTGGCCGCCGGCTTCTGCAGCGTGTCGATCGCGGCGCTGCTGATGATCTTCATCGCCGAGCGCGGCAAGATGTTCCAGCCGCAGAACCCGCCCGTTTCAGGGCACATCACCGACTTGCATTAGGATGCACCCTCAAGGGCCGCCGTGAATCGAGGGGCGAGCATACGCCCCGCGATTGCTTCACCCATGCTGTCCGAAAAGGGCAAAGGCAGAGCATCATCGAGTGCCCTGAGAATGGATGCCACGAAGGCACGGCTGCGCTGGGCATCGGTTCCCAGATCGGCATATGTGGCGCGAGGCTTGCCGATCAGTGTGCCGTTGCAGCGAAGCGAAAACCGCAGTGTCAGGGACATGCCCGCGGTTCCGGGTGGCGGTTTCCAGCAGGCATAGATAGCGTCCGACATCTCCCTTATCGTATCGACGGGATCGGAACTGCGACAACTGCGCTCTTGCGACCTTGCTTCCTGGGAACTGGTAGACAGAGCGGCGGCAAGAGCCGCAGCGACAAATGCGAACCGAGGTTTCATTCGAGAGCCTCCGGATCTGCGTGAAATTGCACCGCTCCTTCGGCTAACGCAGCAATCAATCCTGTGCCGCCCAGAGTTCGCGGCGCAATTCGTGCCAGCTTTCGCGATCGGGCGCGACAAGCAGGCCGCCGCCGAGATGCGAGGGCAGATAGGCGCTGCCGTCGAAGCGCGCCGCGTGGCCGCCGGCCTCGGCATGGATCAGCACGCCGGCCAGATGGTCCCACGGCATCAGCTTGTTGTAGACCACGAAGTGGGCATGGCCGCTCGCCAGCAGGCGGTATTCGTGCGCGGCGCAGCGATAGGCGAATTGCGACAGGATCTTGGTCTGGTTGCGCGCCAGCCGCGACCGCTCCGGTTCGGGCATATATTGCCAGGAGACCGAGCCGGTCATTTCCGAGATCGGCGCGGGTGCCGCGACATGCACCTTCTCCAGGCTGCCATGCGCATGCCGGATATGGCTGCCGGCGCCCCTGGCACCAATCAGCCAGTCCTTGCCGACGGGATCGTGGATGATGCCGGCAACCGTCTCGCCCTGGACCACGACCGCCAGCATGACGCCGAACAGCGGCACGCCGGAGGCGAAGTTGAAGGTGCCGTCGACCGGATCGATGACGAAGGCCAGATCGGCATCGCCCAGACCATCGAGCAGTGCCGGATTGTCGGAACAGGCCTCCTCGCCGACGATCATCGCCTGGGGATAGCGCTCGCGCAGCCGCGCGGTGATCAGCCGCTCGGCATTGACGTCGGCTTCGGTCACAAGGTCGGCGGCCGAGGTCTTCTGCCTGACATCGCCATCGCCCAGCCGGCGAAAGCGCGGCATGATCTCGGTCAGCGCCGCCTCGGCCAGAATGCCGGCCAGCCAATCGATCGCGGTGTCGTCAAATGTCATCGGAAATGTCTTGCCTTGTGGTGAGGGTGTCGTTGAGGGCAGCGAAGTCGAACAGCTTCCTGTCGAGCAGGTGCGATGGCCTGCTGTTCGACAGCGCGCGCAGCATCGTATCCTTGCGGCCGGGCATACGCTTTTCCAGGTCCTCGAGCATCGCCTTCATGGCGTTGCGCTGAAGGCCTTCCTGGCTACCGCAGAGATCGCAGGGAATGATCGGGAAATGCATGGCGGCGGCGAATCTTTCCAGATCGGCCTCGGCGCAGTAGCTCAATGGCCGCAGCACCATGACGTCGCCGTCGTCGTTGAGCAGTTTAGGCGGCATGGCGGCGAGACGGCCGCCATGGAAGAGGTTCATGAAGAAGGTTTCGAGAATGTCCTCACGATGGTGGCCGAGCACCAGTGCCGAGCAACCCTCCTCGCGCGCAATGCGGTAGAGATGGCCGCGCCTGAGGCGCGAGCAGAGCGAGCAATAGGTGCTGCCCGCCGGCAGCTTGTCGGTGACGACGGAATAGGTGTCCTGATACTCGATCCGGTGCGCAATGCCGTGACTGTCGAGATAGTCCGGCAGGATATGTTTGGGGAAATTCGGCTGGCCCTGGTCGAGATTGCAGGCCAGAAGATCGACCGGCAAGAGCCCGCGCCATTTGAGGTCGAGCAGCACCGCGAGCAGGCCGTAGGAATCCTTGCCGCCCGAGAGCGCGACGAGCCAGCGCTGGCCGGGCTTGACCATCGAGAAATCCTCGATCGCCTGCCGGGTCAGCCGCAGCAGCCGCTTGCGCAATTTGTTGAATTCGACCGAGGACGGCACGTCGGCGAACAGCGGATGGAAGCCGCCTTCGCTGTCGGCGATCGGTTCGATGTCTGGAAGCATGTTCATGGCATGTCGCTTTCAGTGGCCCAGAGCGCCGGATTAGCGGACATGACCGACAAAGAAAAGGCCGCCTCGACGGCGGCCTTTGCTTGGTGTCGCAGAACGCGCTCGTTTTAGCGCGAGTAGAATTCGACGACCAGGTTCGGTTCCATCTGCACGGCGAACGGAACGTCCGCCAGGCCGGGAATGCGCGAGAAGGTCGCGACCATCTTGTTGTGATCGGCTTCGATGTAGTCCGGCACGTCGCGCTCGGCGAGACCGACCGCTTCCAGAACGATGACCAGCTGCTTGGACTTTTCGCGCACTTCGACGACATCGCCCGGCTTGCAGCGATACGAGCCGATGTTGACGCGCTTGCCGTTGACGTTGACGTGGCCGTGGTTGACGAACTGACGGGCGGCGAAAATGGTCGGCACGAACTTGGCGCGGTAGACGACCGCGTCGAGACGCGATTCGAGCAGGCCGATCAGGTTCTCCGAGGTGTCGCCCTTGCGGCGGTCAGCCTCTTCATAAACCTTGCGGAACTGCTTTTCCGAAACGTCGCCATAGTGACCCTTCAGCTTCTGCTTGGCGCGCAGCTGCAGGCCGAAATCGGAAAGCTTGCCCTTGCGGCGCTGGCCATGCTGGCCGGGACCGTATTCACGCTTGTTGACCGGGGACTTCGGGCGGCCCCAGATGTTTTCGCCGAGACGGCGGTCGATCTTGTACTTCGCGGATTCGCGCTTGCTCATCGCATTCCCTTTTCAAAACAATACACCCGGAACCTCATGGTCCGGGTGAAGGAAACGCGCCCTCCTCTGGCCTCCGTTTTCGAGACCTGACAGGGTTTTCCCACGCAACGCGGCGGAAAACCCACGGGACACGTCAGTTCAAACAAGATAGTAGAATTGGATTTCCACGCATCTTGCGCACATAAAGAAAACCACCGGGCATTGCGGCCCGGTGTTGGCGCGCTGATTAAACGGAGATTTAACCGGTGTCAAGCTTGTGGCTGGCGTAGGCCGTGGCGACGATATAGCGTCTCTGGGTTGAGTACAGTGCCGGATGTGGCGGGAGGTTGCGCCAGCGGCATCAGGAAGGGACCGGAGCAGAGGAGCTACATTCGCATGAAGAAATTCTTCCTTACCCTGACAGGGGCCGCTGTGTTGGCGGGATCCATGGCGGTCCTGACACCGGAGCCGGCGGAGGCCAGGCATTGGCACGGCCACCGACATCACCAGGCTTGCCGCATCGTGATCAAGAAGAAGGTTATCTGGCGGCACGGCCACAAGAAGGTCATACGCTACAAGATCAAGCGCTGCAGCGGGCGCTGGTAGGCTCCTATCCGGTCCCAGGCGGCCGACATCAGCCCGCGGTTTTGGCCGCGGGCTCTTTGATTCCGGATGCTTAATCCTTAGTCTTTCGACTTCTTCTCCGGCAGGCCCTTGCGCTTCGTCTCGGCGAATTCCTCGAGCTGCTTCTCGCTCATCGATTCGTACATTCCCTTGGAAGCGCCCTGCAGTTCGCTCTTCTTGGTCTCGCCGCGCTTGGCCGACAGAGCCGCGCCGGCGGCTTTCTGCTGGGCTTTCGAGGTGGCTGGCATGGTTCTTTCTCCCGTTGGAATCTGGAGAAAAAACGCAACGACTGCCGTGATGTTCCGCTTCGCAATCACGACATTGCCAGCCCGAAGCCCTGTATCAGGCGACGGGTCGGGAAATCGGCTCTTTTCGATGTGAAGACGGCAAGGTCGGGGCCTTCAGGCAGCATCTCGCCACGACCGCTCGGATCGATGTCGGCGAGAAGCGACAGCGCCCGGCGCGCAATCGCTTCAGCGGGGTCGAGCCAATCGACCGGCCAGGGCGCCGTCTTGCGCATGCGATTGGCCAGAAAGGGGTAGTGTGTGCAGGCGAGCACGACGATATCCGTACGCAACGCATCATGTTCGACGAAGCACGGCGTGATCTCGGTGCGTACGGCCTCCTCATCGACGAAGCCCTCACGCATGTAGATCTCAGCCAGTCCCGCCAGCCTGTCGCTGCCGACCAGGCGGACATGGCATTTCTGCGCCCATTTGCTGATCAGGTCGCGCGTGTATTGGCGCTTGACGGTGCCAGGCGTCGCCAGCACCGAAACCAGCCCTGAGCGCGTACGTTCCGCCGCCGGCTTGATCGCAGGCACCATGCCGACGAAAGGATGCGCGGGAAATCTATCGCGCAGCGCATCGATCACCAACGTCGAGGCGGTGTTGCAGGCGATGACGGAAATGGCCGGCGCAAAGCGCTCAAGCAGTTTGCCGAACAATTCGAGGA
>NZ_RZOM01000441.1:0-4738 GCF_003999175.1 Mesorhizobium sp. M7A.F.Ca.ET.027.03.2.1
TGCCTTGATCGTCAAGCGCCTCGGTCAATTTGCGCGCCGGCTCGTCGATCGGCTCGTCAGTGAGCTGGAAAGTTCCCCAATGACAGCCGGCGGCATGGGCGGCATTGCACAGCGTCATGCCTTGCACCGCTTCCCAGGGGTTCTGGTGCTGCGGCGCCATGAACCAGCGCGGTTCATAGGCGCCGATCGGCAGGATGGCGAAGCGGAAACCGCCATGTTTCTCGGCCATCCGCCGGTAGTTGATGCCATTGTGAAAGCCGGTGTCGCCGGCGAAATAGAGCTTGCTGTCAGGCGTTTCGACGACGAAGCCGGCCCACAGCGCCATGCGCCGGTCGCGGGCGCCACGCGCCGACCAGTGATGCACCGGCTCTACATGGACGGCGGCGCCATTGCCGATCTCGACCCTGTCGCCCCAGTCATGCGCCGACAGTCGCATGCCGGGCACGGCGGCTTCGATGATGGCGTCGTTGCCGAGCGGAGTGAGCACCAGCGGGTCGTGGCCGGCCTTCAGCCGCTTCAACGTGGCGAGGTCGAGATGGTCGTAATGGTTGTGGCTGACCAGCACGAGGTCGATCGGCGGCAGGTCGGCAAAGGCGATGCCTGGCGCATTGATGCGTTTTGGTCCGGCGAAGGAAAGCGGCGACGCGCGCAGCGACCAAACCGGATCGGTAAGAATGTTCAGACTTGCCGTCTGGACCAGCAAGGTGGAATGACCAATCATGGTCACTTCCAGCGCGGCGCCCTCGACCCTTGTCGCCGGCTTTGCCTGCGGAAAGGGGCTTGCATCGCTCGCCGGCCATTTCGAGCGCTGGCCATTCAACTGCCATTTCAGCAGGTCGGCGAAACGGCCGGGTGGCTGGCCGTCGGGATTGAAGAACAATGCGCCGTCGAAATGGTCGCTGGGCGGGCCGCTGTAATAGCGATTGGCGGCAGTCTTTCTCGCGGCCAATTTGCGGCTCCAGCAGGGTTTCGTTTTCCAGACATAGGCGCTGAGGCGGTTCGCGCAAGCGTCCACCGACGAAGTGTTGACCGGAATTCCCAAGCGACGCGCGACAAACGGTCAGCCGTGGCGATTGCGATAAATTTGCAACAATTCTTGCTGCAAACTGTATTTTAACCATATCGGGTTGAAATTTCGCCACCTTCTCCATCTTGGTGGGGGTGAGATTGTGCGGACGGCTTCCCCCCAGCCGGATCCGACGGAGGTTGGAATGACTTTTTCGAAAACCGGTCTGGTGGCCGTATCGCTGGCGGCCCTCGTTGCGAGTGGCTGTTCGACCTCACGTTTTTCCTCGATGGATGACCAGCAGCCGGCACCGCTGGAGGCCGCGCCCGCCGGCAAGGTGACGGCGAACCAACTGCCGCCGCCGGCATCGCCCGGCACCACCGACCCTTCGCAATTCCCGACCGCGCCGGCGAACACCCAGGTCGCCGCGCTGCCTTCGGACGGCTCGGCGCCGGCCGGCGCTTCCGACGTGACCGCCGCCAGCGTCGCCGGTGTCTGGAACGCCAGCGTTGCGGGCCAGAGCTGCAAGGTGGCGACACCGCAGACCAAATTCGGCGCCGGCTTCCGCGCCGGGCCGCTGCATTGCCCGGCGCCGATGGACGGCATCAAGTCGTGGAACGTCGCCGGCAAACAGCTGACGCTCTATGACGAGAGCGGCGGTGCGCTGGCGCGGCTCTATTCCTCGGGCGGCTCGAAATTCGACGGCCAGACTTCCAACGGCCAGCCGATTTCACTTACGAGATAGTTTTTGTTTTACGCAATTCCGGTTCCCGGAATTGCTCCAGAACGACGTGACCGATGCATCTGCGTGACGGCCTTCAGACCCATGCGACCGTCAGGCAGCGCTACGACCATCTGGTGGAAACCGGTACGATCGACCGCGATCCGGCGCAGGAACGGATCGTTGCGGCGCTTGACCGGCTGACCGATGAAATTTCGGCCAAGCGGCTGGCGCATAAGTCGAGCGCGCTGGGCTGGCTGTTCGCCCGCAAGCGCGAGACCCATGAGGCCGTCAAAGGCCTCTACATCCATGGCGGCGTCGGTCGCGGCAAGACCATGCTGATGGACATGTTCTTCGACTTGCTGCCGGTGCGGCGCAAGCGCCGCGTCCACTTCAACGACTTCATGGCCGACGTGCAGGACCGTATCCAGAAGCACCGGCAGGCGCGCAAGAATGGCGACGTCAGGGAAGACGATCCGATCCCGCCGGTGGCCAAGGCCCTTGCCGAGCAAGCCTGGGTGCTGTGCTTCGATGAGTTCTCGGTCACCGACATTGCCGACGCGATGATCCTGTCCAGGTTGTTTTCGGCGCTGTTTGCCAGCGGCGTGGTGCTGGTCGCCACCTCGAATGTGGCGCCGGAAAACCTCTACAGCGACGGGCTGAACCGCCAGCTTTTCCTGCCCTTTATCGGCATACTGGAGCGGCACACACAGGTGCTGGCGCTCGATGCCGACAAAGACTACCGGCTGGAAAAGCTCGCCCGGACACCGGTCTATGTCACGCCGGCCGATGCGGCGGCGGACCAGCTACTCGACGAGGCCTGGCAAGCCATGACGCGGGGCGCGCCGACCGCCGAGACATCGATTGCCCTCAAAGGACGGCAGGTGATCGTGCCGCGTGCGGC
The DNA here is from genome assembly GCF_003999175.1 of Mesorhizobium sp. M7A.F.Ca.ET.027.03.2.1. Taxonomy (NCBI): domain Bacteria; kingdom Pseudomonadati; phylum Pseudomonadota; class Alphaproteobacteria; order Hyphomicrobiales; family Phyllobacteriaceae; genus Mesorhizobium; species Mesorhizobium sp. M7A.F.Ca.ET.027.03.2.1. The sequence continues at coordinate 2,632 of NZ_RZOM01000441.1, forward strand.
GGGCGATGCGGCGCGGTTCTCCTTCGCCGATCTCTGCGAGAAGCCGCTTGGCGCGCGCGATTTCCTGGCAATCGCCGGGCGCTTCTCAACCATTTTCATCGACCACGTCCCGGTGCTCGGCGAAGGCAAGCGCAACGAAGCCAAGCGCTTCATCCTTCTGATCGACACGCTCTACGACCATCATGTGCGGCTGGTGATGAGCGCCGAAGCGCCGCCGCAAGCGCTTTATGCAGCCAAGCGCGGCGTCGAAGTCTTCGAGTTCGAGCGCACCGCATCGCGGCTGACCGAGATGCAAAGCCGCGACTGGCTGGAGGATTGGGCGGAGCGGCAGAAAGGGAAGCCGGCGCTAGATGCAAAGCAGGCGCAGGCCTGAGTTTCCAGAGATCCGTTGGTAGCGATCTTTCGTGCCCCCCGTCGGCAAGACAGAGGGGGACGCTGTCCCGCCGACCTCGGCTACCCGCATCACAAGGGCGTCATCGCCCGCATCCGGCCTTACGATCTCCATCTTCATCGGCTACTTCTTCCCAAGTCGGCTTACAAACTTTGACGTTTACGTAAATCCCAAATGATCTAACCGATTGAAAATGCTGACGCCAAAATAATCGTTTGAATTTTTTCTGTGCCGGGGCTATTGGGTGCGGCGAAAATTCGCGGTTCCCCGCAGCATTCCGGCCTCTTCTTCGACGCCGCCATCAAGTCACCAGAGATTTGAGACGTCGTCACCGACAAAGGGAAAACATCCTCACATGGCACGCAACAAGATAGCGCTTATCGGCTCTGGCATGATCGGCGGCACGCTCGCTCACATGATCGGCCTCAAGGACCTCGGCGACGTGGTGCTGTTCGATATTGCCGAAGGTATCCCGCAGGGCAAGGGGCTCGATATCGCGCAGTCGTCGCCGGTCGATGGCTTCGACTCCAGGCTCACCGGCATCAACGAATATGCCGGCATCGAAGGCGCCGATGTCTGCATCGTCACCGCCGGTGTGCCGCGCAAGCCCGGCATGAGCCGCGACGACCTTTTGGGCATCAATCTCAAGGTCATGGAACAGGTCGGCGCCGGGCTGAAGAAGTATGCGCCGAAGGCCTTCGTCATCTGCATCACAAACCCGCTCGACGCCATGGTCTGGGCGCTGCAGAAGTTCTCGGGCCTGCCCAATAGCCATGTCGTCGGCATGGCCGGCGTGCTCGACAGCGCGCGCTTCCGCTATTTCCTGGCCGAGGAATTCAAGGTCTCGGTCGAGGACGTCACCGCCTTCGTGCTCGGCGGCCACGGCGATTCCATGGTGCCGATGATCCGCTATTCGACGGTATCGGGCATTCCGCTGCCCGACCTCATCAAGATGGGCTGGACCTCGAAGGGGAAGCTCGACCAGATCGTGCAGCGCACCCGCGACGGGGGCGCCGAGATCGTCGGCCTGCTCAAGACCGGTTCGGCCTATTACGCGCCGGCCGCTTCGGCGATCTCGATGGCTGAAGCCTATCTCAAGGACAAGAAGCGCGTGCTGCCCTGCGCGGCGTATCTCTCCGGCCAGTATGGCGTCAAGAACACCTATGTCGGCGTTCCCGTGGTGATCGGCGCCGGCGGCGTCGAGCGTATTATCGAGATCGAGCTCAACAAGAGCGAGCAGAAGATGTTCGACTCCTCTGTGGCGACGGTGCAGGGCCTGACCGAGGCCTGCGTCAAGATCGCGCCGCAACTCGCCTCCAAATGAATCTCCAGCAAGTGAACCCCCAGTCGATCCGGAGACCATCCAGATGAACATCCATGAGTATCAGGGCAAGGCGCTGCTGAAGAGCTTTGGCGCGCCCGTGGCCGAAGGCGTGCCGGTGTTCAAGGCGAGCGAAGCGGAAGCCGCCGCCAAGGCGCTGCCGGGCCCGCTTTATGTGGTGAAGAGCCAGATCCATGCCGGCGGCCGCGGCAAGGGCAAATTCACCGAGCTCGGCCCGGACGCCAAGGGCGGGGTGCGGCTGGCGAAATCGGTGGCCGACGTCGTCGCCAACGCCAACGAGATGCTGGGCAACACGCTGGTGACCAAGCAGACCGGCCCGGCCGGCAAACAGGTCAACCGTCTCTACATCGAGGACGGCGCCGACATCGAACGCG
>NZ_RZOM01000442.1:0-4735 GCF_003999175.1 Mesorhizobium sp. M7A.F.Ca.ET.027.03.2.1
GCATGGGCCTGTTCGGCCCGGTGGCGCTTCTGCCGGAATTTCCCGACCATGTCGACTTGATCGAGGTCGCCGACGAAGCGCATCCGTTCCGGCTGACGACGTCGCCGGCGCGCAATTTTCTCAACTCGACCTTTTCGGAAACGCCGGTGTCGAAGGCCAGGGAGGGCCGCCCGGAACTGCTTCTGCATCCCGACGATGCCGCAGCCCTTGGGTTGGCCGACGGCGATCGCGTCGAGGTCGGCAACACGCGCGGCGAAGTCGTGCTGCATGCAAAGCTGTTTGACGGGATCAAGCGCGGCGTCGTCATCGCCGAAGGCATCTGGCCAAACAGCGCCCATGAGCGCGGCGAAGGCATCAACGTTCTGACCGGCGCCGATGCGCCGGCGCCCTATGGCGGTGCTGCCTTCCACGACAACAAGGTCTGGCTGCGCGCGGCAGGCTGAGGTCGGCGAGAACTCCGCTCGTCTCGCGCCAGATCAGACCGTGCAGGATTTTTCGGCCGCCTGACGCTAGCCGGGCAATGGCACCGTCAACCCGACCTTGACCCGGTCCATCGCAACAAAAGTTCGGAACTTGCGGACATTGTTGCTGTCGAAGAACAGTTTTCGCGTCAGCGCCTCATAGGCGGCCATGTCGGCCACGGTGATGACCAGGATGAAATCGGCCTCGCCGGTGACATAGTAGCATTGCTGAACCTCGGGGGTTGCCGAGAATTGCCGCTTGGCCGCGTCGATCAGTTCGGCACGTTCGCTCTCGAGTTCCACCTCGACGAAGATGGTGATCGGCTGGCCGACCGCTGCCGGCTCGACGACCGCGACATTGCCGGCGATGACGCCGGTCTGCTCCATGCGCTTGATGCGGCGCTGCACCGCCGGTGCCGACAGGTTCACCGCCTCGCCGATCAGCCGCTGCGGCGTCGTGTTGTCGCGCTGCAGGATAGCAAGGATGGCGAGATCGAAACTGTCGAGAATGGGTGGCGATACAGGCAATGGAGAGGTCCTCGGCGAAACAAACTTGCATTTGGGAGGCCATATTACAGCGCCCTTTGCACCGGTCCTGCAATATATTCTCGCCGAACGCCAAGGAGGCCCGCCAGTGTTCCTGCTCAACCGCAATAGTCTGCATCGCCTGCCACTCGATCCGGCCGATGCCGAAATCCTCGGCGTGGCCGGCGCTGACACGGTCGAGCGTTTTCTTTCCCGTCGCGACAATCACCTGAAAACGCCGCTGCATGCGCTTCCGGCGTTTGCCAGCGAACTCGGAATTAGCGCTATCCATATCAAGGATGAAGGCTTTCGCCTCGGCCTCGGCAGCTTCAAGGCTCTGGGCGGCGCTTATGCCGTCTTCCGCCTGGTGCTGGAGGAGGCAGGCAACCGGCTTGGCCGGCCCGTCGATGTTGCCGATCTCGATCGGCCCGACGTGTGTGCCGTCGCCGCGGCGATGACATTTGCCTGTGCGACCGACGGCAATCATGGCCGCTCCGTTGCGCAAGGCGCGCAACTCGTCGGCGCGCGGGCGGCGATCTTCGTCCACGCCGGCGTCAGCGAGGAGCGCATAGCGGCGATCGCCCGCTATGGTGCCGAGATGATCCGCGTCGACGGCAACTATGATGATTCGGTCAGGCAGGCCGCCCAGGTTTCGGCCGAGAAGGGCTGGACCGTCGTGTCCGACACCTCATGGTCGGGCTATGAACGGATTCCTGGCCTGGTCATGCAGGGCTATACGGCGATCGTGCGCGAAGCGCTGCGTCAGCTCCCTCGGACACCAACCCACGTCTTTGTGCAGGCTGGTGTCGGTGGCATTGCCGCCGCGCTGGCCGGTCATCTCGCCATCGTGCTCGGTGACGCCAGGCCGACCTTCATCGTGGTCGAGCCGGCGCGTGCAGCCTGTGTTTTTGCAGCCGCCCAGTCCGGGCACCCGGTCAAGGTCGCGCATGGCCGGCCGACGGTGATGGCCATGCTTGAATGCTACGAGGCCTCCCCGGTAGCCTGGCGGGTGCTGGCGCGCGCCGCCGATGCCTTCATGACGGTGGATGAGACCGACGCCATCACGGTGATGCGGCGGTTGGCCCGGCCGGCCGGCGGGGATCCGGTGATCGTCGCCGGCGAAAGCGGCGGTGTTGGTCTTGCCGGGCTGATCCGGGCGATGGCTGACAACCCGACCGAGCTTGGACTGGACGGCAAATCGCGGGTGCTGGTGATCAACACCGAAGGTGCCACCGACCCGCATCGCTATGCCGAGCTGGTCGGCATGAGCCCGGCCGATGTGCTGGAAGGCAAGATGAAAGCCGAGGCAACGGCATGATCGCCATCGATGCACAGCGCCTGCTTGGCCGTATCCGCGAACTCGGTGCCGTCGGTCGCGACGGCGAGGACAGGCTGATCCGGCTGGCCGCCTCCGACACCGACAAGCAGGGCCGCGATCTCTTCGTCGGCTGGCTGCGGCAGGCCGGACTCGATGTCGCCATCGACCGGGTCGGCAATATTTTCGGCACCTGGCAAAGCCCGGACAACAGGGAGCAGGCGCCGCTGCTCATCGGCTCGCATATCGACACCGTCATCGATGCCGGCATCTATGACGGCTGCTACGGGGTGCTTGCCGGGCTGGAAGTGATCGAGACGCTCAAGGCGACAGGCTTTTCGCCGTCGCGCCCGATCGCGGTCGCCGCTTTCACCAATGAGGAGGGCGTACGCTACACGCCCGACATGATGGGCTCGCTGGTCCACGCCGGCGGCATCGATGCCGAAACGGTGCTGGCGGCCGTCGGCACGGACGGCAGCGTGCTGGGGCAGGAACTCGCCCGCATCGGCTATGCCGGCGACAGGGAGCCCGGTTTCCTCAAGCCGCACGCCTATCTCGAACTGCACATCGAACAGGGGCCGGTGCTGGAGCGTGAAAGCGTGCCGATCGGCGCGGTGGAGAATCTGCAAGGCATCTCCTGGCAGCGTATCACCATAGAGGGCGTCGCCAATCATGCCGGCACCACGCCGATGTCGATGCGCAACGATGCCGGCCACGCCGCCGCCCGGACCATCACCTTCCTGCTCGACCGGATCAAAGCCTCGAACGCGCCGACGGTGGCGACCGTGGGTACGATCCGCTTCGAGCCGAATGCCATCAACGTCATTCCCTCGCGCGCCGTCTTCACCATCGATCTGCGCGACCCCGACGAACAGCGCCTGCAGGCGGAGGAGGCGGCGCTTGCCGCCTATCTCGAGCAGCTTGCCACCGATGAGAACCTGACGATCTCGGTCGAGCAACTGGCTCGCTTCGAGCCGGTGATCTTCGACCTTCGCATCGTCGAACGAATCGAGGCGGCCGCGAAACGCCGTGGCCTTGGCGTCAGGCGCATGACGTCCGGCGCCGGCCACGATGCACAGATGCTGGCGCGCATCGCACCGGCGGCCATGATCTTCGTGCCGAGCGCCGGCGGCATCAGTCACAGTCCGCGCGAACACACCGATGATGCCGAGCTTGTTGCCGGGGCCAACATCCTGCTTGATGTGGCCGCGCAACTGGCAAACTAGGTCAGAAGGGGCGGAAAATGTCTGAACTCGATCGCGATGCGCTGAAGCAGGAAATGATTTTCTGGCGGCGCGATCTGCACGCGCATCCCGAGTTCGGTTTCGAGGAGAAGCGTACCGCAGCCTTCGTCGCCGCTAAATTGCGTGAGTTCGGCCTCGATGATGTCACCGAAGGCGTCGGCGGCACCGGCGTCGTCGGCACGCTGACGCGCGGCAGCGGCAACCGGGCGATTGCGCTCAGGGCCGACATGGATGCACTGCGCATATCAGAGCAATCGGACGCATCCTACCGATCCGGCAATCCTGGCATCATGCATGCCTGCGGCCATGACGGCCACACCACCATGCTGCTCGGCGCGGCAAAGCTGCTGGCAGGTGAGGGCGGTTTCGACGGCACCGTGCGCTTCGTCTTCCAGCCGGCCGAGGAATGGGGCAGGGGGGCACTCGCCATGCTCGACGATGGGCTGATGCAGCGCTTTCCCTTCGATGAGATTTTTGGCCTGCACAACATGCCCGGCCTGCCGATCGGTCATTTCGAGACCCGTGCCGGCCCTATCATGTCGGCCGAGGATATCTTCGAGATCGTGCTTAAAGGGCTCGGCGGCCATGCCGCGCGGCCGCATGCGGGCAACGAGACGCTGGTCGCCGCCTGCGCACTGGTCACCAATCTGCAGACCATCGTCTCGCGCCGGCTGAGCCCGGCCGACATATCGGTGGTTTCGGTGACCGAGCTGATCACCGACGGCACCCGCAACGCTCTGCCCGGCCTTGCCCGCATCCTCGGCGATGCGCGCAGCTTCCGCCCCGAGGTCAGCGCCGAGATCGAGCGGCAGATGCGCATCATTACGCAGGGCACCGCTGCCGCCTACAATGTCGCGGCCGAGGTCAATTACAGCAGGGAGTTCGTGCCGCTGCGCAACGATGCCGAGCTGGTCGATGCCGCATTTGCCGCCGCAAGGCACGTCTTCGAACCCGGCAACATCGCCGTCGCCCGCGAGCCGATGACCGCCTCCGAGGATTTCGCCCGCTTCCTCGACCATGTGCCGGGCTGCTTCGTCTTCCTCGGCAATGGCGAGGGCTCGGCGCCGCTGCACAATTCCAGCTACGACTTCAACGATGACGGGCTGTTGTTCGGCACTAATTTCCATTTCGCGCTGGTCAGGCAACGACTGGGCGGCGAGGCGGGAAGATGAAGGAGATTGCCGGGATGC
>NZ_RZOM01000443.1:0-4733 GCF_003999175.1 Mesorhizobium sp. M7A.F.Ca.ET.027.03.2.1
CTTGTTGTCGAAGGTCAGATAGAAGACGTCCTTGTTCTCGATCAGCCGGTCATAGCCGACGACCGGAATGCCTTCGTCCAGCGCCTTCTGCACGGCCGGGCCGATGGCCGAAGCGTCCTGCGCCAGGATGATCAGGGAATTAGCGCCCTGCGAGATCAGGCTTTCGACATCGGTAAGCTGCTTGCCGGGATTGGACTGCGCATCGGCGGAGATGTACTTGTCGCCGGCGGCCTCGATCGCCGTCTTCATGGCGGCTTCGTCGGTCTTCCAGCGTTCTTCCTGGAAGTTGGACCACGAAACGCCGACAACCTTGTCCTTCGCCTGCGCGACAGACGCGAGCGTCAGCGACATGGCGGCACCCGCCAGGATGGCGGCCGTGAATCTTTTCATATTATCCTCCCTGCGCCGCGTATGGCGCGACCAAACTGACCCGAGGGCCGGCACAGAGGCTCTATTTTTTCGAGCCTCGAAAAAATACTGGGCCAACGCCCGAACGCTGTCAACATCGATTCTGATGGATTTTGATGTCATTTCGAGTTTTTTTCGAGTCTCGGAATAAATAAATGACACGGCGTGCAGCTTCTGCCAGTATTTACCGGCGTCACCGACAGCGTTCCAGGGGCAGGAGGAACCGCGGCGACCGGGAGGATATGAAAGAACATGTCGGTCGGAATCCGCCACGACGATCTGCGCCGCCGCAACCGCGCCATGGTGATCGCGGCAGTGCGCCGCGCCGGACAGCCGTCGCGAACCGAGATCGCCGCGACCACAAGCCTCAGCCATTCGACCATCTCGGCGATTTCATCCGACCTGATCGTCGAAGGCATCCTGACCGAAAGCAAGCCGAGCGAGGCCGGCTCGCTCAAACGCGGCCGGCCGCAGGTCGGCCTCAGTCTCAATCCGGAAGCGGCCGCGGTAATGACCGTGGTGCTGTCGCTGAACTTCCTCTCCGTCGCCGTCATCGACTATGCCGGCCAGGTGATATCCGAGGAACAGCGCCGGCTGGACACGCTGACGATGTCGCGCGAGTCGCTGATCGGGGAATGCACGGCCATCGTGCGGCGCCGCCTGGCAGATCCCGACCTGGACGTGCGCAGCATCGCCCGCATCGCGCTGGCCATCCAGGGCATCACCGACACCCGTGCCCGCGCCATGCTGTGGTCGCCGATCACGCCGCACACCGACATCGCCTTCGCTGACATATTCGAAGACGAGTTCGGCATCCCTGCCATAATGGAGAACGACTGCAACATGATGGCGGTGGCGCTGCGCTGGCGCGACCCCGATCGTTACCGCGACGATTTCATCGCTATCCTTTTGTCGCACGGCATCGGCATGGGACTGGTGCTGAAGGGCGAATTGTTCACCGGCACCCATTCTTCGGGCGGCGAATTCGGCCACATGATCCATCGGCCGAACGGCGCGCTATGTCGCTGCGGACGGCGCGGCTGCGTCGAAGCCTATGCGGGCAATTACGCCATCTGGCGCAACGCCAGGCAGATGGGCGAGGATGCAGAACCCGTCGCCGATGTCAGCGACGCCGACATGCGCGCCCTGGCTGCCGCGGCCCGCGAAGGTGACGGACCCGAACGGGAAGCCTATCGCAAGGCCGGCGAAGCGCTCGGCTACGGCCTCGGCAGCCTGTTCGCGCTGATCGATCCGGCGCCGGTCGCCATGGTCGGTGTCAGCGCCGCCGCCTTCGACCTGATCGAGCCGGCATTGCGGCAAGCGATTGCCCAGACCGCCGGCGGCCAGCATTCCAAATCGATTTCCTTCGACACCGAGCCGAACGAACTGCCGCTGATCCGCGAAGGCTGCGCCATGCGGGCGCTGATCTTCGTCGATCAGGAGATTTTTGCGCCGGGCGTGCAGGCGAGATCCGGTTTCGGCGGCAAGAACGTGGCGTGAGTTCAAACGAGGGAGTTCAGTCCTCTCGGATGGCGTATCCGGCCCCACGGATCGTGCGGATGACATCAGGCATACGGCCATTGTTGACCGCCTTGCGCAGCCGGCCGACATGCACGTCGACCGTGCGCTCGTCGATGTAGATCGTCTCGCCCCAGACATTGTCGAGCAGCTGGCTGCGCGAGAACACGCGGCCTGGATGGCGCATCATGAATTCGAGCAGGCGGAATTCCGTCGGCCCAAGCCGGATCTCGCTCTTCTTGCGATAGACACGGTGCGACTCGCGATCGAGCACGATATCGCCGACCTTTAGCACGCTGGACAGCACTTCCGGCTTGGCCCGGCGCAGCAGCGCCTTGACCCTGGCCATGAACTCCGGCGTCGAGAAGGGCTTGACCAGATAGTCGTCGGCGCCGGTCGACAGGCCGCGCACGCGGTCGCTTTCCTCGCCTCGCGCGGTCAGCATGATGATCGGCAGCCGCTCGGTCTCGGGACGCATTCGCAGGCGCCGGCAGAGTTCGATGCCCGAAACCGCAGGCACCATCCAGTCGAGCACCAGAAGATCGGGAACGTTCTCCTGCAGCCGGATTTCGGCCTCATCGCCGCGCGTCACCACCTCGACCTGGTAACCTTCGGATTCAAGATTGTAGCGGAGCAGCACGCCTAGCGGCTCCTCATCCTCCACCACCATGATGCGTGGTGCGATCATCGGCTGGTCACCCCTGTTATGCCGCTGGCGCGGACATTGCCGTCTCGTCCTGCTTCGGACGATTGGCTGGCAGCTGCGTGCCGGTCAAAACATAGTAGGCATTTTCGGCGATGTTGGTCACGTGGTCGCCGATCCGCTCGAGGTTCTTGGCGCAAAACAACAGGTGCGTGCACGCCGTGATGTTGCGGGGATCTTCCATCATGTAGGTCAGCAGCTCGCGGAACACCGAGGTGTATTTGACGTCGATGCGTTCATCATTGTTTCTGAGCGTGGCAAGCGCTGCCGCGTCAGCGGCGGCATACTCGTCGACGACCCCCTGCACCTGGATCAGCACCAGCTGCGCCATCGCGTCGATCGAATGCGAAAGATCGTGCGGCGTGACGCTCAGCCCGACAGTGCCGACGCGCTTGGCGATGTTCTTGGCAAGGTCGCCGATGCGCTCGAGGTCGCCGGCCATGCGGATCGAACCGACCACCGCACGCAGATCGTTGGCCATTGGCTGGCGCTTGGCGATCAGCGTGATGGCGCGATCGTCCAGCTCGCGCTGGCGGGCATCCATGATGGCATCGTCGGAAACCACGCGCTGCGCCAGCGCATTGTCCGAATTGAGCAAAGCCTTGGTCGAGCCACTGACCATCGAGCGGGCGAGATCGCCCATGTCGCGGATCAGCTGGCTGATCTGCTCCAGATCCTCATCGAAAGATGCAACGGTATGTTCACCCATGATCTTCGTCCCTCATATGCCTGAGCTCAGCCGAACCGGCCGGTGATGTAGTCCTGGGTGCGTTTGTCGTCGGGGGTGGTGAACATCTTGTCGGTGGCGCCCTCCTCGACCAGATAGCCTAGATGGAACATCGCGGTGCGCTGCGACACGCGCGCTGCCTGCTGCATCGAATGGGTGACGATGACGATCGTATAGTTCTGGCGCAGTTCGTCGATCAGTTCCTCGACGCGAGCAGTGGCGATCGGGTCGAGCGCCGAACACGGCTCGTCCATCAGGATCACCTCGGGCGACACGGCGATGGCGCGTGCAATGCACAGACGCTGCTGCTGGCCACCGGAAAGACCCGTGCCAGGTTCCTGCAAACGGTCCTTCACCTCGTTCCAGATTGCCGCCTTCTTCAGGCTCGACTCGACGATCTGATCCATGTCGGCCTTGCGCTTGGCCAATCCGTGGATGCGCGGGCCATAGGCGACGTTCTCGTAGATCGACTTGGGGAACGGATTGGGTTTCTGAAACACCATGCCGACGCGCGCCCTGAGTTCGACGACATCGATGTTCTTGTCGTAGATGTCTTCTTCGTCGAGCGTTATCTTGCCGGTTACCCGCGCGGAATCGATGGTGTCGTTCATGCGGTTGAGGCAACGCAGGAAGGTCGACTTGCCGCAGCCGGAGGGGCCGATCAGCGCCGTCACCTGATTCAGGCGGACGTCGAGATTGACATCGAACAGCGCCTGCTTCTCGCCATAGAACACGCCGACCTTGTCGCCGCGCATTTTGATCACTTCGTTCGACTTGGCGTTCATCTTATCGCCCACTGCGTTTTCAAGGGACTGTTCGGTCATGATGTTCATACCAAAATGCCTTTTTTCTACCAGCGCCGCTCGAACCGACGCCGAAGCACGATCGCGGTGATGTTCATGGCCATGAGGAAGACGAGCAGGATGATGATCGCGCCCGACATGCGCTCGACGAAGGCGCGTTCGGCCTCGTTCGCCCACATATAGATCTGCACCGGCAGCGCGGTGGCCGGATCGAAAGGCGTCGTCGGTGGATCGGCGACGAAGGCGACCATGCCGATTAGCAGCAGGGGCGCGGTTTCACCGAGCGCACGCGCTAGACCGATGATGGTGCCGGTGAGGATGCCGGGTGCGGCAAGCGGCAGGATGTGCTGGAACACCATCTGCATCTTGGAGGCGCCAAGACCGAGAGCCGCCGAGCGGATCGACGGCGGCACCGCGGCAAGTGCAGCGCGCGTCGCGATGATGATCGTCGGCAGCGTCATCAGTGTCAGCACCAGGCCGCCGACGAAAGCGGCGGAGCGCGGCATGCCCAGGAAATTGATGAACACCGCGAGGCCGAGCAAGCCGAAGACGATTGACGGCACCGCTGCCAGAT
>NZ_RZOM01000444.1:0-4730 GCF_003999175.1 Mesorhizobium sp. M7A.F.Ca.ET.027.03.2.1
GCCCTTGCTTCCCCGTTCGTCAAATGCCTCCTGCGGCTCATTCGTACTCAGGATTCCTTCGGCTTATGGGAAGGCCATTCGGATGCCGAGCTGCTGGCCGAGTTCATCATCACCAAGCAACAGCAACGTGCGGTACCCTTTGGCGGCGATCCTCGATCCTGACGCGCTGTGGAGGCTCGACATGTTTTACACCGCCGTAGCGCTTGCGATCGAGGAGCGCTCCGGCGTGTCGACGTCGCCAATAATTGGAATGAAACCCGTGGGGGCTTCCGGCGGTTGGGCGTTCTGTCGAGACGTCCACCGGTTCGGCTTCGAGACTTTCCGCAAACTTGCTGAGGCCGGTACGAAACTGGTCGACGATGCGACTGCAGCCATTGAAGCCTAGCCCGAGATGGAGCGCATCAACGAAACCATTGTTCCAGAAAGGATCTATGTCAGACCTAGATAAGATGAGGAAGAAAGTCCGAAAGCTCCAGTTGCGTGCAGCTATTGCCAAGATGGCATTGCAGGACCTTGTCGAGGGTCTGCCGGGCAAGTGGGCCGACATACAGGAAGTCGCCGAGAAAACCCAAGCCGTTTATGCCGAGTTGGATGTTGCCAAGAGAGAACTCGCTTCAATGAAGAATTTAGGATGATGCGCACATTCACCACCCGTGACGGCTCCATTTGGATGCCGTCGTACCTGACCTCCATCGATAGCAAACCTGCATCGGCTGCTGCCGTTGTTTCAAGGTCTGCTCGCGCGATGTGATGCATCTTCACGGCGTTGATGATGCGGGTGAAATCCTCGGCCCCTGCGATGACGAGGACGACGATTTCGACGGCAAGCTCAATCGCATGATCATGGTTGTCGAAGATGCCGGCCGCTGCATAGGCTGCGGAGCCTGCGGCCGCGTCTGCCCCAAGAACTGCCAGACGCATGTTGCGGCCGACCAGCTCGCAACATGATCTGGCGAAAACCAGGAGAACGGCGTTGCACTTCATCTTTTTGTCGGCTCGTGGGGCTGGTCCTGTGCAGCAATGCGTCGATGGTTTACTTCGCTTTGGATTCGCTCCGTGTGGCAGTCGTCACGACGCTGGCCTGTTCGCTGCTGCTTCAGGCCGGCTCCTTCGGCCGCGTGCTCTTTCTGATCTGGCAGTCCTCTAGCCGCGCTCGTGGAACTCGCCACAGGGGCCAGCATGCCGATGGTTACAGGAAAGCTCGGGTACCAGTCGTCTGACTCTGATCAACTGCGGAATGCAATTTTCAGCTGTGTCCCGGCTTGGTCGAATGCCCAGCATGTGCTGCTGCTTTGATGCGCGGATGACAGGATCAGTGCTCAGACCCACACCAATTTTGGTCACCCTCTGATGACTGAGCTGATCGTATAGGGAATCTGTGTTCGGCTAACACGCGACCATACCCCTGGGCTGACCGGTGCGTAGCCGGTTCAGGTACTTTTTTGCTGGAGATAGCATGCTGGAAAAATTCGAACGTTATCCGCTCACCTTTGGACCCACGCCGATCGAGAGGCTCGACCGCCTCGGCAAGCATCTGGGCGACAAGGTGGAAATCTACGTCAAACGCGAGGACTGCAACTCCGGTCTCGCGTTCGGCGGAAACAAGCTGCGCAAGCTCGAATACATTGTGCCCGACGCGATCGCGTCAGATGCCGATACGCTCGTCACAATCGGTGGCGTGCAGTCCAACCATACGCGCATGGTCGCTGCGGTCGCCGCCAAGATCGGCATGAAATGCCTCCTGGTCCAGGAGAGCTGGGTCCCACATGATGATGCTGTCTACGACCGGGTCGGCAATATCCTCTTGAGCCGCATCATGGGGGCAGAGGTGCGCCTGGTTGACGAGGGCTTTGACATCGGCATCCGCCGCAGCTGGGAAAAGGCACTTTATGAAGTCAAGGCAAGGGGCGGCAGGCCATATGCGATACCTGCCGGCGCCTCTGTCCACAAATACGGCGGCCTGGGCTATGTGGGGTTCGCTGAGGAGGTGCGTGCCCAGGAAGAGCAGCTTGGGTTTGCCTTCGACTATATCGTCGTCTGTACGGTGACTGGTTCAACCCACGGCGGCATGCTCGTCGGGTTCGCCAAGGATGGTCGACAGCGCAACGTGATCGGTATCGATGCCTCCGCCATGCCCGCCAAGACCAAGGCGCAGGTGCTCGGCATCGCCCAAAATACAGCGAAGCTCGTCCACCTCGGAGCGGAAATTGTCGAGGCAGACGTGGTGTTGTTCATGGACTACGCGTACCCGGGTTATGGCGTTCCATCGGAGGAAACCAAAGAGGCAATCCGTTTGTGCGCGCGGCTCGAGGGCATGATTACGGACCCCGTTTACGAGGGCAAATCGATGCAAGGGATGATCGACCTCGTCCAGAGGGGCTTCTTTCCACAGGGATCGAGGGTCCTCTACGCACATCTAGGCGGCGCGCCGGCGATCAACGGGTACGGCTACACCTTTCGCAACGGCTGACGTTCGGCAGTCTGCGATTCCGCGGTCGCGCTCGAACGTGGGTAGGTAGCGTCGTTCGAGCGCTTGGCTGGAGAAGTGGAGGCAGCGACGGGCATCCACTAATTGGTACCATTACGTGCTGTCGGGGCTCAACGCCACGCGCATTGAGCGCATGCCGCCGTTGGCAACCGCGAGGCGAATTTTGACTCCGGGGCAAGAATCCACACGCGGCGGTGGCGGCACGAGGACCAAGCCGGCGAGTTCGCGCTTTCGAACTGGCGCCAAACTGCCACTGCTCGAGGACCGAGGCCAGTCTAATCACAGGCGAGCCGTCCAAGCTCTCAAGAGATAGGGCGAAACCCGACAGCGGCAGAAGACATGTCGGGTTCACGACAATCGGCCGCATTTAGCCTCGTGGAGAATTTCAAAGCATTTCCCGCCGCTTACCGGAGCTGAGGGAATTGGCACCTCCGTTGCAGCTTGATGTGCGGCAACACGGTGAGAGCTTCGCTGAAGCAAGCCAGAGGGAGCGATGCCCTCGAGACCGTGTCCGATTTTGACGGGAAAATATTCCGCGACAAAAGAGACGAAAGGTGTGGAATGACTTTGGACACCAAGATGGAACTGCGTATGGGGTCCCCGGCTCCTGCGATCAAAGTGGAGAACTGGCTGCGTGGCGAGCCCCTCACGAACTTTCGGCCCGGCAAGGTCTACCTCGTTGAGTTTTGGGCGACTTGGTGCGGACCATGTGTCGACGCCATGCCCCATTTGATCGAACTGCAGGAGAAATATGAAGGCAGCGGATTTGAGGCGGTCGGAGTTGCCGCCTGCGAACAGGGTCCTACCGCAGACGAGGCGCGGACCAACGTGGATGCCTGGCTGACCGAGAAGTTCCCGAATCTGAATTATCGTATCGGGTTCGATTACATTGGCGAAATGAACAAGCTCTGGATGGATCCCAGCTCTTCGATTGGGATTCCCACCTCGTTCGTGGTCGACCGCGACGGCCACATCGCTTTTATCGGCCACCCGGCGGAACTCGATGACGTTTTGCCGAAAGTCCTTAACGGCAGCTGGCGCAGCAGCTATGAAGCGAAAGCCGCCGATGCAAAGCGCATCGCGCATAACCAACTTGCAGCGCGCGAAATGTCGCTTACCGGGCCGATATACGCCAAACTTGAGCCGGCGATGCAGGCCGAGAATTGGACGGCGGCGCTCTTGGCCATCGAAGAAGGCCTCGCCTTGATGCCAGACTCTTTTGATTTTCGGCAGATTCATGCGGATCTTCTGCTTCACAAGCTGCGCGACATCAAGACCGGCATGCCGGTCATGCGAGAATTGGTCGAGGACGCGATCGACAAAACGTCCGACGCGGTGTCGTGGATGGCCTTGGCCCTCAACCAACTCTTCGATCCCACGATGGACAATTCCCATCTTCCGCGCGCGGAGCGCTTTGCGATGGGCAACGAGCTCTCGGAACAGATACTGGCACTCAATCCCCCGAACGGCGATGGCCCGTTTAAATACCGCCGGTACCTCCCGGTAGCTCAGTATTATTACGAGAGCGGCAACAAAGATCGCGCAATCGAGTTGATCGAGGTGGCACTGAAATCGGTGGACCGGCTGGGGCCAATTCCGGACCACACCAAACAGTACTATCTTACCCCATTGCTCGAAGCACTGGCCAACTACACGGGTGAGCCTGCCTGTCACGCGGATCTTTGTGTGGCTCCGCAAAAGAAGGCACCCGAAACTCAAAACGCAGTCACTTCCTGAGCAAGAATCGCGAAGGGACTGACAATTGGAATTGAACACTGGCCAATCCGCCCATCGAAGCTCTCTTCGCAGCAAGTATGTCGATGCAGCAGGGCGGCGGCTTGCGGCAGGTTGGATTTCAATTGCGTTGACCACCGGTCGGATCGCGGCGCAGACGATGTGCGCCGCGAATTCGCGCCGCAGGTCTCGCACTCGTGGACATGTCGAGGTCGGCCACGGGGCACTCTTGGGGTTGGCCCGCCCAAGCCATTCGTCGGCCACGCAAGCGGACCCGGAGTGGGCATCGCAGGAAAAGGAAATCGTACCTCGAAGACGAAGACTGAAATGACGAACAACGAAATTCCTCCGGTTGGCCCTGCTGTCAACAATGACGAAGAAGCCCTTGCTTCCCCGTTCGTCAAATGCCTCCTGCGGCTCATTCGTACTCAGGATTCCTTCGGCTTATGGGAAGGCCATTCGGATGCCGAGCTGCTGGCCGAGTTCATCATCACCAAGCAACAGCAAC
>NZ_RZOM01000445.1:0-4721 GCF_003999175.1 Mesorhizobium sp. M7A.F.Ca.ET.027.03.2.1
AGCTGGGAGTTCCTTACCCGGCGTGCGGTTGAAGCGATGCATGCCGAGCAGTTGCGCAGGCATGGCGGTGCTCAAGGTTTGAGAGATGAAAATGCTCTCGAATCTGCGCTCGCGCGTGCCGAGAACAAGGCCAACTACGAAAACCCTTCGGTTGAAGACCTAGCAGCCGCCTATGTCTTCGGCATCGCAAGAAATCATGCCTTTGTCGACGGCAACAAGCGCACGGCCATAGTTGCAGCCGGTGCATTTTTGATCGTGAACGGCCATGTCCTGACAGCCGACAACGGCACGCTCTACGAATTCGTCATGGCCGTTGCTTCAGGCGAGATCGATGAAGCCGGAGCCGCGGCGTTCTTCCGCGACCATGTCGTCAAGATCGAGGATTAGCTCTCGGAGAGCTTGACGATTTCCCATTCCTTGCCGTTGACGCTGGCCAAATCGCCGACCTTCTTGCCGAACAGGGCGACGGCCATCGGCGAAACATGCGAAATGCTACCCTTGGTCGGATCGGCTTCATCCTCGCCAACGATCTTCCAGTGCACCTTCCTTCCGTCATCGCCCTCGATCGTGACACCCATGCCGAAGCGCACTAGGTCTCTGCCCGGTTCCGGCACAGACAACTCGGCGCTTTCGCGCCGGGCGGTCCAGTAGCGCAGGTCGCGCGATACCACCGCGATGCGCTCGCGGTCTGCTTTCCGTTCGGCCTTCGCCAGTATGTCGCGCAGATCGGCGAGATTGTCCTCGATCTGCGCCAGGCCGCGTTCCGTCACCAGATTGCGATGGTGGCTGACCGGCCGTTCACCGACGCCGGCGATGGCGTTTTCGCTGTCTTCCTCGCGGGTGAAAGCTCTGCTCATTTCCTGAACTTAGGCCCGCAGAGGCTGCTCGACAAGCCATTGTCGCGCGCTCGCCAGGAGAGGCAGAACGGCTGGCACGATTCCTGCGATATCAGGCTTGAACGCTGGGATTCTGTGCCGATGTTGAACAGACGAACGCTGCTGACCGGGACCGCCGGCTTTGCCGTCATGGGGCTTGCGCTCGGCAAGGCGGTGGCCGCAAGCTTGAGCGGCATCGAGAAAGCCTCGATGCGCGGCTCGATCAATGCCACAGAACTCGGCGTGCAGCCCGGCACATCAGACGATCAGAGCAAGGCCTTCGCCAAGCTGCTGCGTGACGCCAATGCCCGCGATATGCCGGTGTTCCTGCCGCCCGGCACTTATGTCGTCTCCAATCTCTCGCTGCCCGGCCGCGTACGTCTTTCCGGGGTGCCGGGCGCGACGCGCGTCGTTTACGGCGGTGACGGCCACCTTTTCATGGCCGAACAGGCTGACCATATCGAACTCAGCGGTCTGGTCTTTGATGGTTCGAACCGCACGATGGGCGGTTACACGCAAGGGCTGCTCGATCTGCGCCGTATCGCGCACCTCGCCATCGACAATTGTCAGATCACCGGCAGCGGCAAGAACGGACTGGCGCTGGAACACGCGATCGGCCGGATCG
This sequence comes from Mesorhizobium sp. M7A.F.Ca.ET.027.03.2.1, assembly GCF_003999175.1. Classification (NCBI taxonomy): domain Bacteria; kingdom Pseudomonadati; phylum Pseudomonadota; class Alphaproteobacteria; order Hyphomicrobiales; family Phyllobacteriaceae; genus Mesorhizobium; species Mesorhizobium sp. M7A.F.Ca.ET.027.03.2.1. The sequence continues at coordinate 1,501 of NZ_RZOM01000445.1, forward strand.
AGCGCAGCGAGATATCGGGCGCCGCCGATGCCGGCATTTACTCGGTCGAGGCTGGCGGGCTGTCCATTACGGGCAACACCGTCTCCGATTGCGCCAATGGCGGCATCCTCGTGCACCGCTGGCAGGTGGCCGAAGACGGCACCATGGTCACCGGCAACCGCGTCCAACGGATCCAGGCACGCAGCGGCGGAACCGGGCAGAACGGCAACGGCATCAATGCCTTTCGCGCCGGCAATGTCGTCATCTCGGGCAACATCGTCTCGGACTGCGCCTTCTCGGCGATCCGCGCCAACAGCGCCAGCAACCTGCAGATATCGGGTAACACCTGCTCGCGCTCGGGCGAAACGGCGGTCTATTCCGAGTTCTCGTTCGAAGGCGCCATCATCAGCAACAACATCGTCGACGGCGCCGCCAACGGCATCTCGATCGTCAATTTCAACGAAGGCGGCCGCATGGGCGTCTGCTCCGGCAACATCGTGCGCAATCTGTCGACCAGCGGTCCCTACCCCGCCGACTCGCCGGGATTTGGCGTCGGCATCGGCGTTGAGGCCGACACCACCGTTTCCAACAACGTCATCGAGAACGCGCCGCTTTATGGCATGCAGATCGGCTGGGGTCCCTACCTGCGCAATGTCGTCGCTACGGGCAACATCATCCGCAAGGCCGGAACCGGTATCGTCGTGTCCGTGGTCGAGGGCGCCGGGACGGCGGTCATTTCAGACAATATCATCGACGGCGCGCTCAACGGTGCGGTTGTCGGCCAGCGCTGGGCCGAGCCCGCAACGGGCGACCTCGCCTCGTCAAACGATACCGGCTATGCGCATCTGACCGTCGAGCGCAATCACGTCAGTTGAGGGCTGCCGTCAGCCTCAGCGCCCCGACCTTGACACCGTTGCGGTTTTCGATGGGCGTGTTTGCCAACTCGCTCAGCTTGAACGCCAATGCCTCGTCGGCGCGCAACAGTTTGGCGAGGACGGTGGCAATCATGGCTTCGCCGGCGCGGCCGGCGCCATCATCGCATTTGAGCGCGATGCCGAGACCAAGCTCCGGAATTGCGGCACAATGGACGCCCTCGGCGCCGCCTTTGGTGAAAATCCGCCCTGGTGCGGCCTCCATCAGTGCGACGTCTTCGCGGCCTGTGCCGGCAACGAAGAACGGCTCGGCCATGCAGGCGGCCAGCAGCCGCCTCGCGGCCTTGGCTCGCTCGGGGCCAAAACCTGATGTCGTGGCCATGCGGGCAAAGCCGATCGCAAAGCTCCTGAGCGGCACCGCATAGGTTGGGATCGAACAGCCATCGATGGCCCGCTGGTCCTCACCATGGACAGCGCCCGTCACCGATTGCATGGCGTCGCGCACCAGTTCCTGCAGGCCATGTCCCGACTTGACATAGCCACGATGCGCAATGCCGGCGTGGACGCAGGTGCAGAGGAAGCCGGAATGCTTGCCGGAACAGTTGTTGTGCAACGCGTTCGGCGAGCCGCCGGCGCGGGCGAGCGCAATCTCGGCTTCATGATTGGACGGCCAATGCGTGCCGCATTCGAGCGCTGATCCGTCCAGCCCGGCCTTGGCCAGCATGGATCGCGCAAGGTCGACATGGGCCGGCTCGCCCGAGTGGGACGCACAGGCTAGCGCCAGTTCGCGGTTGCCGAAGCCATAGGCATCGGCCGCACCGCTTTCGACCAGCGGCAGTGCCTGGATCGCCTTGACCGCCGAGCGCGGAAACACCGGCTTGGCTGTGTCGCCGATCTCCCAGACGGGCTTGCCATCGCCATCGAAGACCGCGACTGAGCCGCGATGCGCGCTCTCGACGATCGCGCCGCGCAACACTTCGATCAGAACCGGATTTGTCATGAACCCTCCCGTAAATGCGGGCGGTTTACCTGATCCGGTCGAGAATGGAAACGTAGTTGGCGACCGCGGCACCGCCCATATTGAAGATGCCGCCAAGCTTGGCGCCCGGCACCTGGATGCCGCCGGCCTCGCCGACAAGCTGCATGGCGGTCAAGACATGCATCGACACGCCCGTGGCGCCGATCGGATGGCCCTTGGCCTTCAGCCCGCCGGAGGGATTGACCGGCAGGCGACCATCCCTGGCCGTTGTGCCGTCCAGCGCCAGCTTGGCCCCCTCTCCCGGCTTGGCAAGACCCATCGCCTCATATTCGATCAGTTCGGCAATGGTGAAGCAGTCATGCGTCTCGACGAAGGACAGATCGTCGAGCGTCACGCCGGCTGATTTCAACGCCCGGGTCCAAGCCTGTTCGCAGCCTTCGAAGGTCAGGATGTCGCGCTTCGACATCGGCAGGAAATCCTGCACATGCTCGTTGGCGCGGAAGGCAACGGCACGGCGCATCTTCAGCGCCGTGGCGGTGTCGGCAAGGATAAGGGCGGCGGCGCCGTCGGAGACCAGCGAGCAGTCGGTGCGCTTCAGTGGGCCGGCAACGAACGGGTTCTTCTCGCTCTCCTGGCGGCAGAACTCGTAGCCGAAATCCTTGCGCATCTGTGCATAGGGGTTGTCGACGCCGTTCTTGTGGTTCTTGGCGGCAATCATGGCCAGCGCATCCGACTGGTCGCCGTAGCGCTGAAAATAGGCCTGCGCGATCTTGCCGAAGACGCCGGCGAAACCCGCCGGTGTCTCGCCGTCCTCGGGCAGATAGGACGCCTTGAGCAGGTTCTTGCCGATCTCCGGCCCCGGCGTCGTCGTCATCTGCTCGGCGCCGACCACCAGCACGATGCGGGCGGCATTGGCGTCGATGGCGCGGATGCCCTGACGGACCGCGGCCGATCCGGTGGCGCAAGCGTTCTCGACGCGCGTCGCCGGCTTGAAGCGCAGCCGGTCGTCGGCCTGAAGCACCAGGCTGGCGGTAAAATCCTGCGCCGAAAAGCCGGCGTTGAAATGTCCGAGCACGATCTCGTCGACCTCGTCGGGACCGATGCCGGCATGGTCGAGCGCGTCGGTTGCCACCTTGACGATCAGATTTTCGAGCGTTTCGCCCTCGAGCTTGCCGAAGCGCGAATGCGCCCAGCCAACGATGCATGCGGTCATGGCGGTCTCCATCCTTGGCGCCAGCCTAACATGTGGGCTCACGGCGCATTTCGCCTTTATTGTTCAAATATAAACAATCCTGCCCACTTCGTTAAGGGCGGGAGGCGGACAATCGCTTGGTACAGCCAAGATCGCGGTCGATTTTTTTGTTGATTGACGCGTCAATAAAAAATAATCC
>NZ_RZOM01000446.1:0-4720 GCF_003999175.1 Mesorhizobium sp. M7A.F.Ca.ET.027.03.2.1
CAACAGGCTCTCCACTGCCCTAAATGAAGACTCCGGGAAACTGGTGCAAGCTCGTACGATTATTGACGAAATGGTGGCCGGGCATGTTGGAAAACTTGCCGAGGGTCGCAACATTCTGTCACGCGCCCTGGAGGCCGACCTCGGCAAACTGTCCGACAGCCGCGCCAGCATCGACGGTCTGGTCGCCGGTCAGGTCGAGAAGATCGCCGAGGGCCGCGCCGTGCTCGCCAAGGCGTTGGAAAACGACATCGTCGGCATCAAGAGCCTGATCGAAACCCATTCCGCCAAACTGGCGGAGGACCGCACGCAGCTTTCCCATTCGCTCGACAGCGATCTGTCCGGAATACGCGGCCTGATCGAAAGCCACTCGGGACGGCTGGCCGAGGACCGCGGCCTGCTGTCCCAGACGCTTGAGGCCGACCTTGCCAAGCTGGCTGAAAGCCGTTCGAGCATCGACGGTCTGGTCGCCGGTCAGGTCGAGAAGCTGGCGGAAGGCCGCGACATTCTCAAGCGCGCGCTGGAATCCGATCTGAACACGATCAAGGGCGTCATATCGAGCCAGTCGGAAAAGCTGGCCGAGGATCGCGGTCAGCTTTCCCGGGTCCTGGAAGCCGATCTGCAGAATGTGAACAGCGTCATCGCCGATCACATGAACAAGCTCGTCCAAGACCGCTCCGCCCTGTCGAGGGCCCTTGAGGATGACCTCGCCAAGCTGGCCGACAGCCGTTCCAGCATCGACGGGCTGGTTGCCGGTCAGGTCGAGAAGCTGTCCGAGGGCCGAGATATCCTGCGGCGTGCTCTGGAATCCGACCTCAATGCGATCAAGGGCACCATTGCCGACCAGTCGCAGAAACTGGTCGATGACCGGGCACAGTTCGCCCGGGCGCTCGAGGCTGATCTCGAAAGCGTCAACGGCCTGGTCAACAGCCATTCCGAAAGGCTCGTGCAGGACCGTTCGACGCTGTCGAAAGCGCTTGAAGCCGACCTCGAAAACGTCGGCGGCCTCGTCAACAGCCACGCGGAAAGGCTCGTCCAGGAGCGCTCGACCCTGTCGAAAGCGCTTGAGGACGATCTCGGCAAGCTGGCCGAGAGCCGCTCCAGCATCGATGGCCTGGTCGCCGGCCAGGTTGAGAAGCTCGCCGAGGGCCGCGATGTTCTCAAGCGCGCGCTGGAAGCCGACCTCGCCAAGCTGGCCGAAAGCCGCTCCAGCATCGACGGCCTGGTCGCCGGCCAGGTGGAGAAACTGGCCGAGGGTCGCGACATTCTCAAACGCGCCCTCGAAACTGACCTGCAGAAGCTCACCGAAAGCCGCGGCGATATCGACAACATCATCGCCGGGCATGTCGGCAAGCTCGCCGAAGGCCGCAATATGCTGACCCTCGCGCTGGAAGACGATCTCGGCAAGCTGGCCGAGACCCGCAAGGATGTCGACCGCTCGCTGTCGGGCCACATCGACCAGATCGCCGCCAGAAGCTCGGACATCTCTGCCGCTATCGCAGGCGATGTCGAGAAGATCGAGCAGGCATTCAGCCGCCAGACCGGCATCATCGAGGAGCGTGCCGGCACCATGGAGCGTGCGCTCTCGACAGGCGTAGACAACGTCCGCGCCGTGCTCGAGAAGAGCGCCGTGTTTGTCGCCGGCGCCCTGCGCGAAAAGGTGCTGGAAGTCACCAGCACCCTGCACGAGCAGGCCGGTGCCGCTTTCAGCGACGCCGACCGCAAGATCGCCGAGCGCGCCGAGCAGACGTCCGCCGCCCTGCTGGCGCGGGCCGAAGACATCGCCCGCACCTTCGAGGATGCAGACCGTCGCCTCCACGCTCGCGCCGAAGACACGTCCAACGCCTTGCTTGCTCGTGCCGACGATACGTCCAGCTCGCTGCTGGCCCGCGCGCATGAAACCGCCGATCAGCTGGCCGCTCGCGCAAGCCAGATCGCCGGCACCTTCGACGCGGCAGATCAGAAGCTGGCCGCCCGTGCCCAGGAAGCCGCCGATCAGCTGACTGCCCGGGCCCAGGACACCGCGGATCATCTGGCCGCCCGTGCAAGCGAGATTGCCGGCACGTTCGATGCGGCCGACCAGAAGCTGGTTGCCCGCGCTATCGAGACCGCCCAGTCGCTGGCCGCGCGTGCCGGCGACATCCTGCGCAACTTCGAAGGCGCCGACCAGCGGCTCGGCATGCGCATCGGCGAATCGGCCGAAGCGCTTGCCGCGCGTGCATCGGACCTTGGCCGCATCTTCGATGCCGCCGACCAGCAACTCGTCTCGCGCATCGCCGAAGGTTCGGAAGCGCTGTCGAGCCGTGCCTCGGAAATCGGCCGTATCTTCGACGAGGCGGATCAGCGTCTGGTGTCGCGCATCGCCAGCAGCACCTCCACGATCGGCGAGCATGCCGAGACGATCGTCGGTGCCTTTGCGGATACCGAGCAACGGGTTGCCGAACGCGCAAGGCGGACCGGCCAGGAAATGGCCGTGCATGCCCGCGAAATCGAGCAGGCGCTTGCCGGTGCGGACGAGCGTTTCGCGTCGAGTGCCGCGGCCGCGGCAGCCCGTGTCGAAGAGCAGGTCTCAGGCGTCGAGAACCGCCTCGCCTTCACAGCCGAGACGATGGGCCAGAAGCTCAACGAACAGGTGTCGAATGCCGAGGCGCAACTCGTCTCGCGCGCCAATGTGATCGCCGAGACCTTCACCGCGGTTGGCCAGCATATCGGCCAAAGCACCAACGATGCCGCCAAGACGATCGGCGCCAACACCCGCGAACTCAACACCATGCTCGCCGCACGTTCGGCCGAAATGTCGAAGATCCTCGACGAAACCGCACGGCCCCTGGTCGAGCGCTTCGCCCAGGGCGGCTCGGACCTGCAAAAGAGCATGGAAGAGGTCACCGAACGCGCCACCGAGAAGCTGCGCAGCGAGAATGCTGCGCTTGTCGACGCGCTCGCCAGCCGCACCGCCGAAACCTTGTCGGCGGTCGAAGGCGCCCGCTCGTCGCTGTCCGACAGCGTCGCTGATCTCATCGGCCGCATGACCAAGTCCAGCTCGCAGCTCGGTCAGTTGATCGACCAGGCCGCGGTCAATCTCGGCCAGGTCGATGAACGCCTGAGCGGCAGCACGCAAAGCTTCGCCGCCACCACCGAGAAGGCCGCGCAGACCTTTGCCAGCTCTGCACGTCTGGTCGATTCGAACACGACAAGGCTGACGGAACTGTCGTCGTCCACCTTGCGCGAGGTCGCGTCGATTGCCACCAAGTTCGACGAGCACAGCCGCCTGCTCTCCAGTGCTTCGGACCTGTTGAGCTCGGCCCAGAGCAATCTCGAACACACGCTCGAACGGCAGTCGTCGCTCGAAGACCTCGCCGTCGGCCTGGTCAAGAAGTCGGAGGATCTCGAAAGGGTCATGCGCTCGTTCGAAAATCTCGTCGGCCAGACACTGCAGAACGCCGAAGGCAAGACGATGGAGTCGGCCGACAAGATCCGCAACGCCATCACCGACGTCGTTGACTCGGCAACCAAGCGCTTTGCCGATGCGACCGAGGAGATGCGGCGCACCGCGGGCTCGATCAAGAGCGAACTCGACCTGACCCGGGCCGAGCTCAAGAAGGGCGTCATCGAAATGCCGGAAGAGGCAAAGGAATCGACCTCGGCCATCCGCCGCGCCGTTTCCGAGCAGATCAACGCCCTGAAGGAGCTTTCGGACATCGTGGCCAAGTCCGGCCGCGGCGGTGACGGGTCCGAACCACGCAACCTGCGTCCGGCGCCGCAACCGCCGGCCGCACGCGCTGCCGAGCCGCCGCGCCGCGCACCGGCACCGCAGCCGGACCTGCGCACGCCTCAGGCGCCCTTGGGCGGCCCTGCATTGCGCGGCACGCTCGACCTTGAGCGTCCTGCCGAGGCGGCACCGCGTCCGCGCGGCGATGCCAGCGCCCGCACGCCCCAGGGCGGATGGGTGCGGGATCTGCTGACCGCGGCATCGAACGATGAGGACCTCAGGTCGGCAGCCCCTACGGCCCCCGCGGAAGCGCAGCGCGCTACCCCTGCCCAGCGCTCGCCCCTGCATGTCGTGGAATCGCTGAACTCGCTCTCAGTCGATATCGCGCGTGCCATCGACCACGAGGCTTCGATCGAGCTGTGGAACCGCTACCGGCGTGGCGAGCGTGACGTGTTCACGCGGCGGCTCTACACACTGAAGGGACAGCAGACGTTCGACGAGATCCGTCGCAAGTATCAGGCGGAAGCCGAGTTCCGCGCTGCTGTCGACCGCTACTGCGACGATTTCGAGAAGCTGCTCAAGGATGTCTCGCGCAACGACCGTGACAACATCATGGCGCAGACCTACCTGACGTCGGACACCGGCAAGGTCTACACCATGCTGGCCCATGCGAGCGGCCGCCTGCACTGAGCGGGCGACGAGGATAACAATCGGTCGGCGCCGCCCCTCATCCGCCTGCCGGCACCTTCTCCCCGTATAGTGACGGGGAGAAGGAGATGGCCGCACTCCCGGCGCCCATTCAGCAACGTTGGCGATTGGCGAAATCTTCGGCGACAGTGTCCAGCCGATAGATGGGTAACAGTTTGAACCGGATAGATAGGTAACAGTTTCCCCCTTATGATGGGTTCGCGGCAGCGCCAAGCGGTTGGGTTGGCGCGGCGCTGCGGCGAACCAGTTTCCTGTGCTTGTGGTCGATGAAGCCGAGCGGATGGGCATGGAAGCGCACCGCCCATT
>NZ_RZOM01000447.1:0-4719 GCF_003999175.1 Mesorhizobium sp. M7A.F.Ca.ET.027.03.2.1
CTGCCGCATGTTCACATTTCCGGCGGCGTGTCGAACCTGTCCTTCTCGTTCCGCGGCAACGAGCCGGTGCGCGAGGCCATGCATGCCGTGTTCCTCTACCATGCCATCCAGCGCGGCATGGACATGGGCATCGTCAATGCCGGCCAGCTCGCAGTCTACGATACGATCGAGCCGGCACTGCGCGAGGCCTGCGAGGATGTCGTGCTCAACCGCATGCCCAGGGCCGGCGGCACCGCCACCGAACGCATGCTGGAGATCGCCGAACGCTTCAAAGGCACGGCGGGCCAGGAAGCCAAGGAGCGCGATCTCGCCTGGCGCGACCTGCCGGTCGAACAGCGGATCAGCCATGCACTGGTCAACGGCATCACCGAATTCATCGACGCCGACACCGAGGAAGCGCGGCTTGCCGCCGAGCGCCCGCTGCATGTCATCGAAGGCCCGCTGATGGCCGGCATGAACGTCGTCGGCGACCTGTTCGGCGCGGGTAAGATGTTCCTGCCGCAAGTGGTGAAATCGGCGCGGGTGATGAAGCAGGCCGTCGCCGGACTGCTGCCGCATATGGAGGCCGAGAAGCTGGCCAACGCCGCCAACGGCATCGACAATGGCGAACGCCAGACAGCGGGCAAGATCCTGATGGCGACGGTCAAGGGCGATGTCCATGACATCGGCAAGAACATCGTCGGCGTCGTGCTCGCCTGCAACAATTACGAGATCATCGATCTCGGCGTCATGGTGCCGGCGGCCAAGATCCTGCAGACGGCGCGCGACCAAAATGTCGACATCATCGGCCTGTCCGGCCTGATCACGCCATCCCTCGATGAAATGGTGCATATGGCCGCCGAGATGGAGCGCGAAGGCTTCGACATTCCGCTGCTGATCGGCGGCGCAACGACCAGCCGCGTGCACACGGCGGTGAAGATCCACCCGCGCTACACCAAGGGCCAGACGGTCTACGTCACCGACGCCAGCCGGGCGGTCGGTGTCGTGTCGTCCTTGCTGTCGAACGAGACCAAGGGCGGCTATGTCGACACGGTGCGCACCGAATACAAGAAGGTCGCCGATGCGCATGCCCGCTCCGAATCCGACAAGCAGCGGCTGCCGCTGGCCAAGGCGAGGGCTAATGCGCACCGGATCGACTGGTCTGCCTACGAGCCGCCGAAGCCGTCCTTTACCGGCGTCAAGGTATTCGAGAACTGGGATCTCACCGAACTCGCGCGCTACATCGATTGGACGCCGTTCTTCCAGACCTGGGAACTGAAGGGCCGTTATCCCAAAATTCTCGAAGACGAGGCGCAAGGCGCCGCCGCGCGCCAGCTGTTCGAGGATGCGCAGGCGATGCTGAAGAGGATCATCGCCGAGAAATGGTTCGCGCCGCGCGGCGTCGTCGGCTTCTGGCCGGCCAATGCCGTCGGCGACGACATCAGGCTGTTCACGGACGAAAAGCGGTCGCAGGAACTGGCGACCTTCTTTACCTTGCGCCAGCAGCTGACCAAGCGCGACGGCAAGGCCAATGTCGCACTGGCGGACTTCGTTGCGCCAGTGGAGTGCGGCAAGCCGGATTACATCGGCGGCTTTATCGTCACCGCCGGCATCGAGGAGGTGGCTATCGCCGAACGGTTCGAGCGAGCGAATGATGATTATTCGTCGATCATGGTCAAGGCGCTGGCGGACCGCTTCGCCGAAGCCTTTGCCGAGCGGATGCATGAGAAGGTGCGCAAGGAATTCTGGGGCTATGCTTCAGATGAAGCGCTGGCGCCGGACGAACTGATCGGCGAACCCTATCGCGGCATTCGCCCTGCGCCCGGCTATCCGGCGCAGCCCGATCACACCGAGAAGGCGACTTTGTTCCGGCTGCTCGACGGTGAGCGCAATGCAGGCGTGAGCCTGACCGAAAGCTATGCGATGTGGCCGGGTTCCTCGGTATCAGGCATCTATCTGGCGCATCCAGAAAGCTATTATTTCGGCGTCGCCAAGGTCGAACGCGACCAGGTCGAGGACTATGCACGCCGCAAGGCGATGCCGCTGGCCGAGGTAGAGCGCTGGCTTGGCCCCATCCTCAACTACGTGCCGGCACACTATGCCGAGGCGGCTGAATAGCGACGCGAACGCTATCATCATTTCGCTCTGACGGTCGTCGTTGATCTCTTGACTCTATCCTCCCAGGGGGGATAGTCGGGCGGTATGTCCGAAGGTATTCACACATCCCACCCTGCCATTTTAAAGCGGCTGAAACGCGCGCAAGGGCACCTGGCTTCCGTCATTGCCATGTTCGAAGCGGAACGCCCCTGCGTTGATCTTGCGCAGCAACTATACGCGGTCGAAAGCGCCATCAGCAGCGCGAAACGCGAGCTGATCCACGATCACATCGAGCATTGCCTGACCGACAGCGCTGAACCGAGCGGCAGCTCTCTGGCGGAACTCAAGCAGTTGGCGAAATATCTATGAACCATACGGGCGCACGCATCCTTGACTGGTTTGGGTTCGGACCAAGCGGCCATGCCACGCACGCTGATCACGGTCATGGCACAGGGCCGCATGGTCATTCCCACGGCGTCATCGATGCGACCATCGCCACAACTGACCGTGGCATCTGGGCCACCAAATGGTCATTCGTCATACTGGCGGTTACAGCGGCGCTGCAGGTTGTTGTTGTGATGCTGTCTGGCAGCGTGGCGCTGCTGGCCGACACGATCCACAACATCGGAGACGCCACGACCGCCATTCCACTGTGGATCGCATTCATGCTGGCGCGCCGCAAGCCGTCGCAGACCTTTACCTATGGTTTGGGCCGCGTCGAAGATCTGGCAGGGATCATCATTGTCCTGATCATTTTGTTTAGCGCCATCGTCGCTGGCTATCAGGCCATCGACCGTCTGATAAACCCCCAGTTGGTTACCCATCTGGGTTGGCTGACGGCGGCCGGCATTGTCGGGTTTCTTGGCAATGAAGTGGTTGCCGTGTTCCGGATCCGGGTCGGTCGGGAGATCAACAGCGCGGCGCTCGTCGCAGACGGCTACCACGCCCGCACCGACGGTCTCACTAGCCTTGCCGTTGTCATCGGTGCGCTGGGCGTTTGGCTCGGCTTTCCCTTGGCCGACCCGATTATTGGCCTGCTCATCACCGCTGCGATCTTCGGCATCGTTTGGCAATCGGCACGCTCGGTGCTTACTCGCATGCTTGACGGTGTCGAACCCGGCGTCATGGGCGAAATCCGGCATGCCGCCGAGCATGTGCCAGGCGCGCAGATTGTCGAGGCGAAAGCTCGTTGGATTGGCCACAAGCTGCACGCAGACATTGCCATCTCGGTCGACGAAGCTTTGCCTGTTTCCGAGGCCAGGAAGATAACGGCCGCTTTGGAAGATGAACTGTTCGAGCACATGCCGGCTCTTGCAGCTGCCAACATTCGGTTGGCCACCGCAAATGAACAACACGACGATCCGCATCCTCACGGGCATGATCACGGTGAACACCACGGCCACCACCATTGAGGGTCGCGAAAAAACCACCGGCGTCGGCTAACCTCGACTGATGTTCCAAACGCTTGTTGAGTTTCAACGCACCATATATCTGGCGTTCGCCGACCAGATAAAACTGCTCTCGGTTGGAGGCGATTGGCTGGCGTTCCTGGCCTTCCTGCCAATGGGGGTCTTGTTTGGAGCCGCACATGCTTTGACGCCCGGTCACAGCAAAGCTATTTTGGCGACCTACCTTGCCGGCTCCGATGCGAAGGTTTCGCGCGGCCTCTTGGTGTCGGTTACTCTGTCCTTCACTCACGTGGCAATCGCAGTTCTGATCGCCGTGCTTTCGCTGCCGCTTGTCTCGATCGCGTTGGGTAGTGTTGGGCGCGCGCCACTCCTCGAGAACATCAGTCGCGGCCTGCTCGGGCTGATCGGCGTCTGGATGATATGGCGCGCATTGAACCATGGCCGGCATCACAAGCATGAGGGCGAGGCTGTTGGTGTCATGGCCGGTTTGATACCCTGCCCGCTGACCCTCTTTGTCATGACGTTCGCGATTTCCAGAGGCGTACCGGGCGCCGGTATTCTGTTCGCGATCACCATGATGCTTGGTGTGGCACTGACCTTGTCTTGTGTGGCGATCGCTTCAATCCTGTTCAAAGAGCGACTGGTGCACTTTTTCGACAGCCGTCCGCGCCTGTTCGATGTCATCTCACGTACGATTGAAGGGGTGGCTGGCTTTGCGCTCGCTTGCATAGCCGTCTGGCAAATCTCATCTTCGGCTGTCTGATCTCGATGAGTTCTCACCAGCCTGTCGAAAACAGCGCAAGCGAACGTCATCTTGTCGCCATGACATCGTCGGGACACGATGTGCCAATACCGGCATCTGCGCTGGTGGCTGGCCGATAATCCAACACATCGATAAACCCAGGGCAGTCGCCTTTGCAGTCGGAGCGCCGAATGACCTTACTCACACGCCGCGGACTTTTGAAAACGGCTGCGGTTGCTGGCGTGGGCGGGATCGGGCTCTCGGCCATGGGTCGGCTTGGCGGCTTGGCAGCTGCCACAACTGAGCCGGTCGTTTTGCAGACGGCAAAGATCCAGGCGAAGCTGATGGATATCGGCCAGACCAGGGATGTGCTGACCTATGGCAACACCGGAATGCCGCCCGTGCTCAGAATGAAAAAGGGCGAGCCCTTCGCTGCACGCCTTATCAACGCGATCGACGATCCGACGACGATCCACTGGCACGGTATTCGCG
>NZ_RZOM01000448.1:0-4712 GCF_003999175.1 Mesorhizobium sp. M7A.F.Ca.ET.027.03.2.1
ATCCTCAGGCGGCGGTTCTTCTTCGCTTCGCGCCGCGCGCCGGGCGTCGCCACCTCGAGCGCGCCCGACAGATATTTGCCGGTGATCGAATTGGGATTGGCCATGACCTGCTGCGGCGTGCCCTGGGCGATGATCTCGCCGCCATGGATGCCGGCGGCCGGGCCCATGTCGACGACATAGTCGGCATGCAGGATGGCGTCCTCGTCATGCTCGACGACGATCACCGTGTTGCCGATATCGCGCAGGTGCTTCAGCGTATCGAGCAGACGGGCATTGTCGCGCTGATGCAGGCCGATCGACGGTTCGTCCAGCACATAGAGCACGCCGGTGAGACCGGAGCCGATCTGCGACGCCAGCCGGATGCGCTGGCTCTCGCCGCCCGACAGCGTGCCGGAATTGCGCGACAGCGTCAGGTAGTCGAGCCCGACATCGTTGAGGAAGCGCAGCCGCTCGCGGATCTCCTTGAGCACGCGCACCGCGATCTCGTTCTGCTTGTCGTTGAGCGACGCGGGCAGGTCGGTGAACCACTGGTCGGCCTTGCGGATGGAAAGCTCGGTGACTTCGCCAATGTGCCTGCCGGCGATCTTCACCGCCAGCGACTCGGGCTTCAGCCGATAGCCCTTGCAGACCGGGCAGGGCGTGGCCGACATGAAGCGCTCGATCTCCTCGCGCATCCAGGCGGATTCGGTCTCTTTCCAGCGCCGCTCCAGATTGGGAATGACGCCTTCAAAGGTCTTGGTGGTCTTGTAGGAGCGCAGGCCGTCATCATACTGGAAGGTGATTTCGCGCTCGCCCGTGCCGTGCAGGATAGCTTCCTGGGCCTCTTCGGACAAATCCTTGAACTTGTCGCCAAGCTTGAAGCCATAGGCCTTGCCCAGCGCTTCCAGCGTCTGCGCGTAATAGGGGGAGGTCGATTTCGCCCACGGGCTGACGGCGCCGTCGCGCAGCGAGATGTTCTCGTCCGGCACGATCAGATTGCCATCGATGGCGCGCTGGCTGCCGAGACCGTCGCAGGTCGGGCAGGCGCCGAACGGGTTGTTGAACGAGAACAGCCGCGGTTCGATTTCCGGAATGGTGAAGCCGGAGACCGGGCAAGCGAACTTTTCCGAGAACAGGATGCGCTCGTGCGTCTCGTTCTTCGACTTGTTGACCGAATCCTCGCCGGTCTGGCTGGAATCGAGCGGCTTGTCGGCGAATTCGGCCACGGCAAGCCCGTCGGCCAGCTTCAGCGCCGTCTCGATGGAATCGGCAAGCCGCGTTGCGAGATCGCCGCGCACGACGATGCGGTCGACAACGACGTCGAGGTCATGCTTGTACTTCTTGTCCAGCGCCGGCACGTCGGCGATTTCGTAGAAGACGCCATCGACCTTGACGCGCTGAAAGCCCTTCTTCTGCAGTTCCAGCAATTCCTTGCGGTACTCGCCTTTGCGGCCGCGCACCATCGGCGCCAGGATGAACAGGCGCGTGCCTTCCTCGATCGCCAGCACGCGGTCGACCATCTGCGAAACCGTCTGGCTCTCGATCGGCAGGCCGGTGGCCGGCGAATAGGGGATGCCGACGCGGGCGAACAGCAGCCGCATATAGTCGTAGATCTCGGTGACGGTGCCGACCGTCGAACGCGGGTTCTTCGAGGTGGTCTTCTGCTCGATGGAAATGGCGGGCGACAGGCCGTCGATCTGGTCGACGTCGGGTTTCTGCATCATTTCGAGGAATTGCCGCGCGTAGGCCGACAGGCTTTCGACATAGCGGCGCTGGCCCTCGGCATAGATCGTGTCGAAGGCAAGCGATGACTTGCCGGACCCCGAGAGGCCGGTCATGACAATCAGGCTGTCACGCGGCAGGTCGAGATCGACATTCTTCAGATTGTGTTCGCGCGCCCCGCGAATGGAAAGATATTTATGGTCGGCCATAGCCGGTCGCCGCCTCAGAATCTGGAATTTCCTGGAATGGCGGGTTTTCCCGGCCATCCCCTATGTAGGTAGTTTTGCCGCCACGTCGAGAGACGCCACAATTCCCGACAAAAGCGTTTAAGCGTCTTTCGCGCGAACGGGCAAGCGGAAAGAACAAAGGCCGAACACGCTCCTGACAAAGCTGTGCAAAAGCTGACTTGCACGTAACCTCCCGGCGATCACGTTTTTCGGTAACCGGCTATTGATGGTTGACGCGACGGACTCAGGGGCGCAGTCTCCAGCAGTCAACGAAGCCGGCCGTCTTTCGATGGCCTCGCCGCCCAGAGGCGGCCTGCGAGACGCCGCAGGCATTGCGATTTGTGCTTCGGATTGACAAACAGTCGCAACGGACAGAGGAGCGGAGCTATGACGCCACCGGATCGTCCCCTGGGGTTCCAGTTGTCACTGGAGCCGCGGCAGGCATAAGTGCCAGGGTTTAGCGTCTGCGCCACCCGGCAAACCGTGACCTGCCATAGCCACTAAAAATCAGAAACTGCTAGTCGGATCGTCGGCTGAATGCCGCGTTGCATCCGAAATCAAACGCCGGCAGTACACTCCCGGCAAAATTGGATTTGAGATCCAAAAAGGCCCCGTCCGTTTGCGCAAAGCACGGCGGGGCCGTTTTCATGTGCGGATTGTCTTGTGGGTGACAGCCGCAGCGCGACACGCGCTGTCAGTGGCGCGGCGGCCCGATCGAACCGGCGCCG
Organism: Mesorhizobium sp. M7A.F.Ca.ET.027.03.2.1; assembly: GCF_003999175.1. NCBI lineage: Bacteria > Pseudomonadati > Pseudomonadota > Alphaproteobacteria > Hyphomicrobiales > Phyllobacteriaceae > Mesorhizobium > Mesorhizobium sp. M7A.F.Ca.ET.027.03.2.1. The sequence continues at coordinate 2,657 of NZ_RZOM01000448.1, forward strand.
ACATCGACGGTGATGCTGCCGGAAATCCTGACATCCGTATCGCCGATCTTGAACTGACCGTTGCCGTTGCTGGGAAACGCGTCATCGGGTTCGGGCTTGGGAGCCGGCGTGGCGATGCGGTAGCCACCGGTCACGCCGGGCAGGGCGCCTTTTTGCGTCGACGGCGAACTGTCCTCGGCAAAAGCCGCGCCGCTGATGAAGACCGCAATGGCGAGGGCAGCAACGGCGATGACGCGGTGCAATGATCTGGACTGATGAGTGTCGGTCATCCCAAGACTATAGTGGCGCGCCGCCGATGGAACCAGACCGGCATCGTCAAATCTTCGACAGCCGGACGGACTCCGATCCGGCCCTGGCTTACGCCGCCTTTTTTCGCGTGTCGAAAACATGGTCGACGATGCCCCATGCCTGGGCCTCGCGGGCGGTCATGAAATGGTCGCGGTCCAGCGTGCGTTCCACCTCTTCATAGCTGCGGCCGCAATGCTGCGCGTAAAGTTCGGCCATGTGCCGTTTCGTCCGGCCGATGCGCTCGGCATGGCGCTGGATGTCGGAGGCCTGGCCCTGGAACCCACCCAGCGGCTGATGCAGCAGGATGGTGGCGTTCGGCAGGGAAATCCGGCGCCCCGGTGTGCCTGCCATCAGCAGGAACGAGCCCATCGATGCGGCAAAGCCCATGCATACGGTCGACACCGGGCAGCTGATATATTGCATCGTGTCGTAGATGGCGAAGCCGCTGGTCACCACGCCGCCCGGCGAGTTGATGTAGAGCGAGATCTCCTTGTCGGGATTGTCCGATTCCAGCGACAAAAGCTGCGCGCAGACCAGTGCCGAGATGTCGTCGTTGATCTCGCCGTTGATGAAGACGATACGCTCGCGCAGCAGCCGCGAAAAGATGTCGAAGGCGCGTTCGCCGCGGCTCGATTGCTCGATGACCATCGGCACCAGACTGGCAACACCGCTCATTGTCTCTCTCCGTCCGTTTTGTTTTCAGGCCGCGCGAAGCAGGAGGCGAGGCATGTTTGCGGCGATTGGCTTAGATGACCTGTTCGCATCGAGCGAAACCCGGCAGCCGGCGCCTGCCATGGCGACGGCAGGCATGGCCTTGCGGCCAAAGCCGTCATGGACGACACGCAGATGCGTACCGCCGGAAACGGTTCGGGCAAGTGTGAAGGTGACGGTACTGTCGAGCGGATCCTGCCTAGCTGCGTCGCCCGGCTGCTCCCGCCAGGAATAGCGCAACAGCCGTTCGGGCTCGGCGTCGAGGATTTCGCATTCGATCGGCGTGTCCGGCCCGGCGAAGGCAAAACGGTTGCCGATCTCGGGGGTGATGTCGTTCGGCATCATCCAGGCGGCGAGCAGCTCCGGTACGGTCAGGGCCCGCCACACCTTTTCCGGCGGCTCGGCAAGGTCGTACTCGAACTCGAGCGCATCCGCGGCGTCGCTTCGGCCCTCGTTGGTCGTTGATCCCGCCTTCTTCATTGATCCATGTCCTTCAAAACCGCCTTCAGCCTTTCGATGCGTTCCGGCCAGAAGGTCCGGTAGCGCTCGATCCAGGAGAGCAGGGGGACAAGCCCCTGCGGATCGGCGCGGTAATAGGCGTTGCGGCCGGCTCGCCGCTCGACCACCAGGCCTGCGCCACGCAGCACCGCCAGATGCTGCGACACCGCGGGCTGCGACACCGTCATACCGGTGCGCAATTCCGACACGCTCATCTCGCCGGCGGCCAGCCGCTCAAAGACGGCGCGGCGCGTCGGGTCGGCCAGTGCGCGAAAAATCTCTGCTTCGATCATGCCAAAAGCATAAGTGCATACTTATTGGTTTGGCAAGCGGTCTTTTCAAACCCATATGATCGGCTTCGGCATTGCTGCCATTCCTTGACAATAAGCAGCGATGCGGATAAGAACGAAAAGGGAACAAAAACCTTGTGGGTAAAGGCAGCCATGGCAAGCGGCGATCGCCTGCAGCCTGTAAGGTGCTGCGACAAAAATTTGTTTCGGATGAGCGCGGAGAAATATCATGGCGGGTAGCGTCAACAAAGACATTCTGGTCGGCAATC
>NZ_RZOM01000449.1:0-4710 GCF_003999175.1 Mesorhizobium sp. M7A.F.Ca.ET.027.03.2.1
ATCCGCGCGTAGGCGCCAGCGAGGCCGGCGCATGAGCCCGCTCCGCCGCTTTCTGCGCACGCCCGAGGCGGTCGCCGGCGCCATTCTCCTGGCGGCGCTGATCGCCATGGCGCTGTCGGCGCCGCTGCTGTTCCCAGGTGACCCGCAGGCGATCGCCGGACCGGCGCTGCTGCCGCCGTTCCAGGACTGGTCGCTGCCGCTCGGCACCGACCGGCTTGGCCGCGACGTACTGGCCGAGCTTTTCCACGGCGCCCGCACATCGCTGGCTGTCGGGCTCGCGGCTGCGGCCGCCGCACTTGTCGTCGGCGCCGTGGTCGGCACATTGGCCGGCTTTGCCGGCGGCCTCGTCGACGAGGTGCTGATGCGCATCACCGACGCCTTCCAGACCGTGCCGAGCTTCCTGCTGGCACTGGCCTTCGTCAGCGTCGTCGGACCGTCGCTCGGCGTCGTCGTGATTGCCATCGCGCTCGGCACCTGGACCGGACCTGCTCGGGTCGCCCGCGCGGAAGTCCTCTCCATTCGCGAACGCGATTATGTCGCCGGGGCCAGGGTCATCGGCATGCACCCGCTGGCGATCGCCTTTCGCGAGGTGCTGCCCAATGCCCTGCCGCCGGTGCTGGCGATGTCGTCGGTGATCGTCGCCGCCGCGATCCTCACCGAGGCGGCCTTGTCCTTCCTCGGCCTGGGCGACCCCAACCGGGTCACCTGGGGCGGAATGATCGCCGAAGGCCGCGCTGTCCTGCGTACCGCGCCCTTCCTGTCGATTGTCCCGGGCATAGCGCTGGTGCTGACCGTGCTCGGCGCCTACCTCGCCGGCGAAGGCATTGTCGAGACGACAGCGGTCAGGAGAGGCCTGTCGTGACCACGCTCGCTTCGATCCGCGACCTGACGGTGACCTACCGCCGTGACGGCAATGAGGTGGCAGCGCTGAGGAGTGTAAGCCTCGATATTGCCAATGGCGAACGCCTCGCCATCATCGGCGAAAGCGGTTCAGGCAAAAGCACGCTGGCACTGGCGATTGCCGGGCTGTTGCCGGTCTCGTCCAGGGTTGATGGGCGGATCGACTGGTTCTTGCCATCATCGCCACCCTCTGGCGCCAAGGCACCCCCCTCTGTCCTGCCGGACATCTCCCCCTCAAGGGGGGAGATTGGCAGTTCCACCGCAGGCCCTCTTTCTGCATCTCTGGCGATGGGCGAAAGTGGAGACAAGGGCGTAATCTCCCCCCTTGAGGGGGAGATGTCCGGCAGGACAGAGGGGGGCCTCGTAAGGCGCGAAGTCCGAAAGTCTTCCCTCAAACAGAGCTACATCCCCCGCCTCGGCCGCGACATCGGCTTCGTCTTCCAGGACCCCTCCGCCAGCCTCGATCCTGTCATGACCATCGGCAAGCAAATCGCCGAAGTAGCGCGCACGCATCTCGGCCTCACCTGGTCCCAATCCTATGCCAGGGCCAAAAGCCTGCTCGAGCGCGTCCGCCTGCCGGACCCGGACTCAGCCTTGCGCGCCTTCCCGCATCAGCTTTCCGGCGGCCAGAAGCAGCGTGTGGCGATCGCCGCAGCCATTGCGGCCGGTCCGAAATTGCTGATCGCCGACGAAGCGACCAGCGCGCTCGATACCATCGTGCAGGCCGAGATCGTCGCCTTGATCCGACGCCTGGTGACCGAGGACGGCATGACGCTGCTGTTCATCAGCCACGACATCGCGCTGGCGGCCGAGCTTGCCGAGCGTATCGCTGTTTTCCGTCATGGCCAGTTGGTCGAGCTTGGCATGACGGCGCAGATTGTCGGCGCCCCGGCCCAGCCCTATACGCGTGCATTGCTCGACGCCCATATAGGCCTCGACACCAGGCCGTTGCTGGACCGAGCCGGGCTCCACGCATGAGCCTGCTGGCGGTGTCCAACCTCACCAAGCGCTACCGTCGAGGCGACAAGACCATCGCCGCCGTCGACGATGTCTCCTTTCACATCGACCCCGGTGAGACGCTGGCGTTGGCCGGACCTTCCGGCAGCGGCAAGTCGACGATCGCGCGGTTGGTGCTGCGATTGATCGAGCCGGACGACGGACGCATCGACTTCGAGGGCAGTGATTTCCTGGCCTCGAGCGGCGCCGCGCTGCGAGCACGCCGCGCACGCCTGCAAATGGTGTTCCAGGACCCATTGGCCGCCTTCAATCCGCGCGCCACGGTGGCGCGTGTGCTCGACGATCCCTTGCGCGTCCATGGCATCGCCTCCCGCGCCGAGCGCCCGCGCCGCATCGCCGCCTTGCTGGAGCGCGTCGGGCTGACGGCGAACCTCGCCCCGCGTGCCATCCATGAGATCTCCGGCGGACAGCGGCAGCGCGTCGCCATTGCCCGCGCCATCGCCACGAAGCCGTCGCTGATCGTGCTCGACGAGGCGGTGTCGGCGCTCGACGTCTCCGTACGCGGGGAGATCCTCGAGCTTTTGCTCGACCTGCAACGCCAGGAAAAGATCGCCTATCTCTTCATTTCACATGATCTCGGCGTCATCAGGTCGGTCGCCCACCGCGTCATCCTTCTCGACGCCGGCCGGGTTGCCGAGAACGGCGATGCCCGAACCGTCATCGACTCACCGCAATCGGCCATTGGCAAGGCGCTGGTGGCGGCAGCACCGAGATTGAACCGGACCCTGATGCGGCTGGCGTCGGCCGGCCTCGATTGAGTTCCGGCCGCCACCACCGGTTCGCTCAATAGCCGACGGTGAAGCGCTGCCTGATGTGGGCCGGCTTCTCGATCTCGTCAACCATGACGATCGCATAGTCCTCGAAGGAAATGCTGCTGCCCTTATCGGAGGCGAGAAGTGTATCCTTGCCGAGGCGGAATTTGCCTGTGCGCTCGCCAGGCACGAACATGGCGGATGGCGACAGGAACGTCCAATCGAGGTCGTCGACCGTCTTCAATCTGTCCAGGAAGTCGGCGCCCTTCTGCGCTTCGGCCTTGTAGATATCAGGGAAGTCGGGGCTATCGACCAGCCGCTTGCCCGGTGCGACTTCGAGACTGCCGGCGCCGCCGACGATCAGATAGCGCTTCACGCCGGAGGCGCGCACCGCCTCGATCAGCGTATCGGCATCGCTGTCCAGGAAATGCACGGAGCTGATCACCGCGTCATGGCCGCGGATCAGGTCCGCGAGACCTTGTCTGTCGAAGACATCGCCCTTCCTCGCCGTCACGCCCGGAAGCGCGGCGATCTTTTCCGGGTTGCGCGCAATGCCGGTGACGGTGTGGCCGCGATCGGAGAGTTCCCTGAGAAGGCGTGAACCGACAGCGCCCGATGCACCAATGAGAGCGACTTTTGCCATGTCTGTTTCCTTATTTCTTGTTGGGGGTCTGGAGGATGGGATCACGCCGCCGCGATATGGGCGACAAGATTGTCGAAGCTGCCGAACAGCGCGTTCGAACCGATGAGCCGGGGCGCATCATTGCGGATGACCGAGAGCGAAGGCACGCCATCGGCATGCAGGCGCTGGAACAGCGCACGGCCACGGCCAACCAGATCGCGGTGAGCCGTCAGCAATGTTTCGGTCGGCGCCTTGAGCATTTCGGCGGCGTCCGCCATGCCGGCGGCGGCGAGCACCTCGGCCACACCGCCGATCGTCACGACATCGCGTCCTTCTACATAGCGCGCATGCTGGATCGTCTTCAGCGCCGCAAGCCGGCGGCTGGGATCTTCCAGGCCAGCGGCACTGATGCCGAGTGTGGCGGCATGTGAATCGAGCAGGGTCCCACGGACATTGAGGACATTGTGCCGATAGGCCGGCGTGAAGGATTGTCCGGTCAGGCGCTCGATGCGCTGGTCGTTCGCCCAGGCATGCGCCGCAAAGCCTTCATCCATCGGACGTGCGCCGGCGCCGGAAAACAGGCCGGTCGGCAGCAGTTCGACGTTCAGGCCGGCGGCCGACAACCGGTCGAGCATCGGTGTGGCGCCATAGCACCAGCCGCAGAGCGGATCGAAAAGATAGGTCACTTCTGAATTGCTCATAGTCGCTGCCATTCCTGCCCGGCCACCGGACTCGTCGAGGCCGTCGCTCATATGGCAGACGGCAGCCTTGCGATAAATGGCGCCCAATTATACAAACTGTCTGATCTGATCATACAAAGGGCAGCCAGCTTGGCCGAACTTCTGAACCTCAATCGGCTCGCCTACTTCACCACGGTGATGGAAACCGGCTCGTTCACTGCCGCAGCCGACCGGCTTGGCGTCGCCAAGGCCGTGGTCAGCCATCAGATCGGCAAGCTCGAAGAGGAGCTGGGCGCAACGCTGCTGCAGCGCACGACCCGGCGTGTCACGCCGAGCGAAGAGGGTCGCCTCTTCTATGACCGCGCGATGATCATCCTGCGCGAAGCGGAGGCGGCCTATGGCGAAATCTCGCGCGGAGCCGTCGAACCGAGCGGAACGCTGAGGCTGACGGCGCCACTCGACTACGGCACCAACATCGTGGCTCCGGTCATGGCCGCCTATCTCAGAACCTACCCGCATATGCGCGTCGAGGCGATCTTCGACGACGCCGTCAGCAATCTGGTGGACGAGCAGATCGATCTCGGCATCCGCGTCGGCTGGCTCACCGATTCCTCGAACCAGGCGCGGCGCCTGGGGACGATCCGGCAGATCGTGGTGGCGAGCCCTGGCTTCGCGGCGAGCCTGCCGCCCGACGTGACGCCGCGCCAGGCAAGATCGCTGGCCTGGGTCGGCAACACCC
>NZ_RZOM01000044.1:0-12820 GCF_003999175.1 Mesorhizobium sp. M7A.F.Ca.ET.027.03.2.1
GCATTTTGCCGGCGAACTTCTCATCAACATCGGTTCCGACAAACTGTTGAAGACCGTCACGGCATCCGTGCCGGCCGGCGGCAGCACGGTCGACATACCGGTCGGCGACGATTGGGGTGCCGGTGCCTATGTCACGGCAACGCTTTTCAGGCCGGGCGATGCGCAGGAAACGCGCATGCCGGCCCGGGCCATCGGCGTGAAATGGCTGAAGGTCGATCCGGGCTCGAAGAAGCTCGCCATCACCTTGACGCCGCCGGACAAGACCATGCCGCGCCAGCAGCTGTCGATCCCGGTTTCGGTCGCCGGCGTGCAGCCGGGAAGCAATGCCTACGTCATGGTTGCCGCCGTCGATGTCGGCATCCTCAACCTGACCAACTACAAGGCGCCGGATCCGGAGAACTGGTTCTTCGGCCAGCGCATGCTGGGCATGGAAATCCGCGACATATACGGCCGCCTGATCGATGGCTCGCTCGGCAATACCGGCAAGCTCCGGACCGGCGGCGACGGCGCCAACATGCAGGCGCAAGGCAACCCGCCGACCGAAAAACTGGTCGCCTTCTTCTCCGGCATCGTCGAACTCGATGCCGACGGCAAGGCGCGCGTCGACTTCGACATCCCGCAGTTCAACGGCACCGTGCGCGTCATGGCCGTCGCCTGGACCAAGGATGCGGTCGGCCACGCCCAGTCCGATGTCATCGTGCGCGATCCCATCGTGATCACCGCTGGCCTGCCACGCTTCCTGGCGCCTGGTGACGCCGCCGTCATGCGCCTAGACGTCGCCGACACCGATGGTCCGGCCGGCGACTATGCGTTCTCGATCGAAACAACGGGTGACCTGTCGACCGGCGACAAGCCCCTGCCCCAGAAGCTGACGCTCGCCCAGGGCAAGCGCCAGACGCTGACCGTGCCGCTGGTCGCTCAGACGGCCGGCAATGCCTCGCTCACCATCAAGCTTGCCCATGCCGACGGCACCAGGGTCGAGCAGACGCTCTATGTGCCGGTGCGCCCGGCGCAATTGCCGGTGACCACCCGGCTGGTGGTCGACCTCAAGGGCAATGGCGGCGCGCTGCGCGTCGACAAGGAACTGCTGGCAGCCAGCCTGCTCAACGGCGCCTCCGTCAGTGTCGGCGTTTCGCAGGCCGCCGCCTTCGACGTGCCGTCGCTGCTGATGACGCTCGACCGCTACCCCTATGGTTGCGCCGAGCAGACCACCAGCCGCGCCATGCCGCTTCTCTACGTCAATGAGTTGGCTTCCGGCGTCGGCATGGCCAGCGATCCCGATATCCATGGCCGCATCCAGGACGCCATCTATAAGGTTCTGAGCTATCAGGCCTCGGGCGGCAGCTTCGGCCTGTGGGGTCCGGGCTCCGGCGATCTGTGGCTTGATTCCTATGTCACCGACTTCCTGACCAGGGCGCGCGAGCAGAAATACGACGTGCCGAGCCTGGCCATGAACCAGGCGCTGAGCAATTTGCAGAACTCGCTCGGCTACGACCAGAGCGTCCAGGACCGTGGCAGCGAGATCGCCTACGCCCTCTACGTTCTGGCCCGCAACAAGAAGGCCTCGATCGGCGACCTGCGCTACTATGCGGATACCCAACTCGAAGCTTTCTCAAGCCCGATGGCCGTTGCCCAGCTGGCGGCAAGCCTGGCGCTCTACGGCGATACACCGCGCGCCGAAGCCACCTTCAAGACCGCCTTGCAGTTGGCAAAGTCGACCACCGACTACGACTACTACCGCTCCGACTACGGTTCGCGGCTGCGTGATGGCGCGGCGATGCTGGCGCTGGCGGCGGAATCGAAGCCGGTGCCGACAATCGTGCCGGAACTGATCAAGCTGGTGACCAGGGAACGCGCGGAAGCCCGCTGGACCACCACCCAGGACGAATCCTGGATGCTGCTGGCGGCCCGCGCGCTGAAGGAGGGCAATGATACGATCACGCTGGCCGTCAATGGCGCGGCGCATTCCGGCGGCTACTCCAACCAGGTGGAAGGCTCTGACCTGGCCGACAGCCCGCTGACCATCGCCAACACCGGCAAGACCCCGCTGCAGGCCGTCGTCACCACCGTGGCGTCGCCGGTCCAGCCCTTGCCGGCCGGCGGCGACGGCTTCACCATCAACCGCACCTACTACAAGCTCGACGGCACCGAGGCCAATGTCACCGAGGCGACGCAGAACGAACGCTATGTCGTCGTGCTCAAGGTCAACGAGCAGAACAAATGGCCGTCGCGCCTGCTGGTCACCGACCTGTTGCCGGCCGGCTTCGAGATCGACAATCCCGGCCTGGTCTCCAGCGCCCAGTTGACGAACTTCTCGTGGCTGGCGCAGACCGATGCCGCGCATCTCGAATTCCGCGACGACCGTTTCGTCGCGGCGTTCAACCCGGCCGACGGCGATCATGACCACAATCTGACGCTCGCCTATGTCGTGCGCGCGGTGACGCCTGGTACCTATGCGCACCCGGCGGCAACGGTGGAGGACATGTACCGGCCGCAATATTCGGCCCGCACCGCCACCGGCATGATGGAGATCAAGGCGCCGTAAGGCGCCTTGGCGAATATGAAAGTGAGGCTTGTGCTGCCCCTCATTGCCCTGCCGGGCATTTCTCCCCGTATAGTGACGGGGAGAAAGAGGCCTGCAACAAAGCTTTCGCCAACTTTGAACGTTGCGGGAAAAGCGCCAACGGCCATGACAGCACCCTTCTCCCCGTCACTATACGGGGAGAAGGTGGCGGCAGCCGGATGAGGGGCGGCGCCATGCTTTCCAAGAAGTTCCTTCGTCGCACGGCCGTTGCAGGAGCCTCCCTCATTGGACTCACCGCAATTGCCGCCACCACCCTCTGGGCGCTCGACCGTGCCTTCCCACCCCCGCTTCCAGCCGAACTCACGGTCTCCACCGAAGTCCAGGACCGCGACGGCGAATTGTTGCGCGCCTTCGCCACGCCGGACGGCTACTGGCGGCTCGAAACCCGCCTCGACCAGGTCGACAAGCAGTTCGTCGACATGCTGGTCACCTACGAAGACAAGCGTTTCTGGGACCATGAAGGTGTCGACGTGCTGGCGCTGGCCCGCGCCGCCGGCCAGTTCGCCACCAGCGGCCGCATCGTCTCCGGCGGCTCGACGCTTTCGATGCAGCTTGCCCGGCTGATCGAGCCGCGCGAAAGCCGCAGCCTCGGCTCCAAGGTCAAGCAGATGCTGCGCGCCATCCAGATAGAGCGGCGGCTGTCGAAACGCGAGATCCTCGAACGCTACCTGACGCTGGCGCCTTATGGCGGCAATCTGGAAGGCGTGCGCGCCGCCTCGCTCGCCTATTTCGGCAAGGAGCCGAAACGGCTCACCGTTTCCGAGGCCGCCCTGCTCGTCGCTCTGCCGCAACTGCCGGAAAAGCGCCGGCCCGACCGCAATTTGAAGATCGCCCACGCCGCCCGCGACCGGGTGCTGACCCGAATGGTCTCCTCCCGCCTGCTCGGCGAGCGCGAGGCCGCACGGGCCGCCCTCGACGATGTCTCGGACCTGCGCCGCACGCTGCCGGCGCTCGCCGCGCACGCCGCCTATGCGATGTTGCCCAAGGCCGTCCCCGGCCAGCCCTTGCAGCTGACGATCCGCAAGAGCGTCCAGGAGGGGCTGGAACAGGTGGCGAGGGACGCGGCCACCAAGCTCGGCCCCCGCCTCTCGGTCGCCATGGTGCTGGCCGACTCCCGCACCGGCGACATCCTTGGTGAAGTCGGCTCGGCCAATTTCTTCGACGCCAGCCGCTCCGGCTGGATCGATATGACAAAGATCGTCCGCTCGCCCGGCTCGACGCTGAAGCCCTTCATCTACGGCCTGGCCTTCGAACAGGGCCTGGTGGCGCAGGAAACGCTGATCGACGACAGCCCCGTCGATTTCTCCGGCTACCGGCCGAAGAATTTCGATATGGGCTACCAGGGCGATGTCAGCATCCGGCAAGCGCTGCAATTGTCGCTCAATGTGCCGGCGATCCGCGTGCTCGACGCGGTCGGGCCAACGCGGCTGATGGCGCGCTTCCGCCAGGCCGGCGTCAGCCCCATACTGCCGGTCAACGAAGCCCCGGGCCTGGCCATCGGTCTGGGCGGCGTCGGGGTGACATTGCGCGACCTCGTCCAGCTCTACACAGGGCTCGCCAATGGCGGCAAGACGCACACGCTGCATGACGGCACCGAGCCTGCCGATGCCGAGCGCACCAGCGCCACCATCCTCGACGGTCAGGCCAACTGGCAGATCATCGACATATTGTCAGGGGTCAAGCCGCCCGAGGGGGCCTTGCAGCGCGGCATCGCCTACAAGACCGGCACGTCCTACGGATACCGCGACGCCTGGTCGGTCGGCTTCGACGGCCGCTACGTGCTGGGCGTCTGGGTCGGCCGCCCCGATGCCGGCGCGGTGCCCGGCCTTTCCGGCTATGTCTCGGCCGCTCCCATCCTGTTCGAGGGTTTTGTCCGCTCGGGCCTCGCCACCGTCCCCTTGCCGGGCAAACCGCCCGGCATGTTCAGCCCCAGACGCGAGGACCTGCCGGTGACGCTCGCCCGCTTCGGCGCCGGGTCGGATGGCCTGGTGCAGGCGACGGTGAGCGAACCCGCACCGACCATCATCTTCCCGCCTGACGGCGCCCGCGTCGATCTCGGCACCAATTCGGCCGACGCCTCGCCACTGGTGCTGAAGCTGCAAGGCGGCCGTGCGCCGTTCCGCTGGCTCGCCAACGGCAAGCCGCTGGCAGGCATCGATCGTCGCCGCACCGCGACCTGGCAGCCCGACGGCGCCGGCTATTCGACGCTGACCGTCATCGACGCCGCAGGGCGTGCGGCGAGTGTGAAGGTGTTTGTCGAATAGACGGCTGCAAGCGATTCATAGGCTTAGCTTTCCAAGGCAGAGGATAGCAGACACTTGCCCATGGTTGTTCCACGGCACCCCTCGCGCAATCCGTTCTTGTCGGCAGCCTCAGCACTGGCAGCAACAATCTTTGTCACGGCAACCACCCTCCCCGCTTTGGCCGATGCCCTGCCCGCCGGCTTCGTCCGGCTCGCCGATGTCGACCCCTCGATCCGCCAGGACATACGCTACGCCGGATCGGACAATTTTCTGCATCGCAGGGTGGACGGTTATGACGCCCCGGCCTGCATCCTCACTGAGCAGGCGGCAAAGGCACTGTCCGCCGTCCAGAAAGCGATCGCCGCCAAAGGCCTGACCCTGGTGTTGTTCGATTGCTACCGCCCTGCCCGCGCCGTCGCCGACATGAATGAATGGACGCGCGAGGGCGGGTCGCCCGATCCACAATGGTATCCGAAGGTCAGGCGCAGTGAGCTGATCGCCAAGGGTTATGTCGGAGAACTATCGACCCATTCACGTGGCTCGACCGTCGACGTCGCCGTCGCCCGGACTGACCGCAGGTCCAGCCTGAACCCGGCCTGCGGCGCGGGCGATGCCGACACGCTCGATTTCGGCACCGGCTTCGACTGCTTTGATCCGATGAGCGAAACCGCCCACCGCGGCCTTGCCAGTGAAGCGGCGGCAAACCGCAAGATGCTTGTCGACGCCATGCGCGCCGGCGGCTTCAAGAACTATGCAAGGGAATGGTGGCACTTCACGCTGAAAAGCGAACCGTTCGCCAGACAGCGTTTCGACTTTCCCATCACCGCAGATTGATGCACCCGACCAAATTCCACACCTTGCCTCGGCACCGCCCCTTGCTAGATAGGCTGAGTGGCCGGGCCATGGATTCTTCCTTAGGCCGCAAGAGGAAAATATTTCTCCTAACGGCGAAATAGCGTCGAACATTTTCTCAAGAGGGGCAAAAAAGGCAACATTGAATGCATCTAATTTCTACCAATTCGGTAGATTTGGCGCGGGTTCAACGGAGGCAGAAATGACCAAACCTCATTTCAGGAAACTGCTCGGCGCACTGGTCGCCACATCTGTCCAGTTCGGCACGCTCGGTTTCGCGTTTGCCGATACCACCATTCTCAACGTGTCCTACGATCCGACACGCGAGCTCTACAAGGCCTATGACGAAGCTTTCGTCGCGCATTGGAAGGCCGAGACCGGAGAGACCGTCACCGTCCAGCAGTCGCATGGCGGATCGGGCGCCCAGGCCCGCGCCGTGATCGATGGCCTCGACGCCGATGTGGTGACGCTGGCACTTGAAGGCGACATCAACGCCATCGTCTCGAAGGCGAAGAAGATCAATCCGGACTGGCGCACCAAATTCGAAAACAATTCAGCGCCTTACACCTCGACCATCATCTTTCTCGTCCGCAAGGGCAATCTCAAGGGCATTCACGACTGGAGCGACCTCGTCAAGGACGGTGTCCAGGTGATTACGCCCAATCCGAAAACCTCCGGCGGCGCGCGCTGGAACTATCTCGCCGCCTGGGCCTACGCCAACGCCAATGACGGCGGCGACGAGGCCAAGACCAAGGAATTCGTCGGCAAGCTCTACGCCAATGCTCCGGTGCTCGACACCGGCGCGCGCGGCTCGACCGTGACCTTCGCGCAAAAGGGTCTTGGCGATGTGCTTATCGCCTGGGAAAACGAGGCCTATCTGGCGCTCGACGAGTTCGGTGCCGACAATTTCGACATCGTCTACCCGCCAACCTCCATCCTGGCAGAACCGCCGGTGGCGGTGGTCGACGCCAATGTCGATGCCAAGGGCACGCGCAAGGTCGCCGAAGCCTATCTGAGCTGGCTCTATTCCAAAGAAGCGCAGACGATCATCGCCAAGAACCATTATCGTCCTGCCAAGCCCGATCTGGTGCCGGCCGAGGACCTCGCCAAGCTGCCGCCGATCAAGCTCGTAACCATCGACGATCCACAGTTTGGTGGCTGGAAAAAAGCACAGCCTTATCATTTCGGCGATGGTGGTATATTCGACCAGATCTACAAGCCCCAGTAAGCAGTCGATATTCAGGACGACATGACCACAGCACCCGCCCAGGCGGGGTGGCGATTCAGGCAGCCGAGCGTCATTCCGGGTTTCGGATTGACGCTCGGCTTCTCGCTTGCCTACCTCACCCTCATCATCCTCATCCCGCTATCCGGGCTGCTCTGGCGCTCGGCCGCCCTTGGCTGGCCTGAATTCTGGGCGATCGCCACCGATCGCCGCACCATCAATGCGCTGAGAATCAGCTTCGGCACCGCCTTCGTCGCGGCTGCGGTCAACGTCGTCTTCGGCACGCCGGTCGCATGGGTGCTGGTGCGCTACCGTTTCCCCGGCCGCCGCATCGTCGATGCCATGGTCGACCTGCCCTTCGCCCTGCCGACGGCTGTGGCCGGCATCGCGCTGACCACGCTCTACGCGCCGAACGGCTGGATCGGCAAATTGCTGATGCCGCTCGGCATCAAGGTCGCCTATACGCCGCTCGGTATCGTCATCGCGCTGATCTTCATCGGCCTGCCCTTCGTCGTGCGCACCGTGCAGCCGATCATGGAGGAGATCGACAAGGAAGTGGAGGAAGCCGCCGCCACGCTGGGCGCCAATCGCTTCCAGATCATCACCCGCATCCTGTTTCCGGGCCTGGCGCCGGCCATCGTCACCGGCTTCGCCCTCGCCTTCGCGCGTGGCGTCGGCGAATACGGCTCGGTCATCTTCATCGCCGGCAACTTGCCCTACAAATCAGAAATCGCACCCCTGCTGATCGTCATTCGGTTGGAGGAATACAATTATCCGGCGGCGACAGCGATCGCGGCGATCATGCTCGCTCTGTCGTTCATCATGCTTTTGGTCGTCAATCTCGCACAGTCATGGAGCCGCAAGCGCTATGGCTGACCCGGAGATCAAATCCTACGAACCGCATCATGAAAGCCAGTCGGCGGCGGTCACGGAAAGCCGCCCTGCGCGCTTGGCTCTGATGGCCGTCGCCTTCGCCTTCCTCGGCATTTTCCTGCTCTTGCCGCTGATCATCGTCTTCAACGAAGCCTTTGCCAAGGGCATCGGTGCCTACACCGAAGCGCTCGGCAATGCCGACACGCGCTCGGCGATCCGGCTGACGCTGCTGGTGGCGGCGATCTCGGTGCCGCTCAACATCGTCTTCGGCATCTCCGCCGCCTGGGCGATCGCCAAGTTCGAGTTCAAGGGCAAGGCCTTCCTGACCACGCTGATCGACCTCCCCTTCTCGGTCTCGCCGGTCATATCGGGCCTCGTCTATGTGCTTCTGTTCGGCGCCCAGGGGCTGCTCGGCACATGGCTGAAAGCGCATGGCATCGTCATCCTGTTTGCCGTGCCGGGCATCGTGCTGGCCACAATCTTCGTCACCTTCCCCTTCGTCGCCCGCGAGTTGATCCCGCTGATGCAGGAACAAGGCAATGGCGACGAGGAGGCAGCGCTTTCGCTCGGCGCCAATGGCTGGCAGACCTTCTGGTACGTGACCTTGCCCAACGTCAAATGGGGGCTGCTCTACGGCGTGCTCCTGTGCAATGCGCGTGCCATGGGCGAGTTCGGCGCGGTATCGGTGGTGTCGGGCCACATACGCGGCCTGACCAACACCATGCCGCTGCATGTCGAAATCCTCTACAACGAGTACAACGCCGTCGGTGCCTTCGCCGTCGCTTCATTGCTTGCGGGCCTGGCGCTCGTCACGCTGGTCTTGAAAACACTTCTCGAGATGCGCTACGGCGCCGAGATCGCCGCGACACGCGGGCACTGACAAAGGGACCACTATGGAAGTTCGCGTTGCCAACGTGCGCAAGGAGTTTGACCGGTTTCCGGCGCTTCACGACGTGTCGCTCGACATCAAGTCGGGCGAACTGATCGCGTTGCTGGGACCGTCCGGTTCCGGCAAGACGACGCTGCTCAGGCTGATCGCCGGGCTGGAGCGGCCGACACGGGGAAAGATATTCTTCGGCGACGAGGACGCCTCGCACAAGTCCATCCAGGAGCGCAATGTCGGCTTTGTCTTCCAGCACTATGCGCTGTTCCGGCACATGACGGTGGCGGACAATATCGGCTTCGGCCTGAAGGTCCGGCACGGACCGTCGCGCCCGCCGGCGCAGGAGATCCGCCGTCGCGCCTCCGAGCTTCTGGACCTCGTCCAGCTTTCAGGGCTCGAAAAGCGCTATCCGGCGCAGCTCTCCGGCGGCCAGAGGCAGCGCGTGGCGCTGGCGCGCGCCATGGCGATCGAGCCCAAGGTGCTGCTGCTCGACGAGCCGTTCGGCGCGCTTGACGCGCAGGTGCGCCGGGAATTGCGCCGCTGGCTGCGCGAAATCCATGACGCCACCGGCCACACCACCGTCTTCGTCACCCACGACCAGGAAGAGGCGCTGGAGCTTGCCGACCGCGTCGTCGTGATGAGCCAGGGCCGCATCGAGCAGGTCGGCACCGCCGACGATATCTACGACACGCCGAACTCGCCCTTCGTCTACGGCTTCATCGGTGAATCGAGCTCGCTTCCCGTCAAGGTCGAGAATGGCGAAATCTGGCTCGCCGACCGTCCGATCGGGCTTGCCGCGCCCAACGAGCCCTCGGGCGATGCGACGCTCTACTTCCGCCCGCACGATGTCGAATTGCTGGACGGCTGCAGCGGCTGCATCGCCGGCACGGTCGCCGCCAGCCGGCGCGTCGCCGGCACGCGCCGGGTCGAGCTTGAGATCGGCGGAGAGCGCCAGCGGGTCGAAATCGAACTGCCGGTCGATCACCCCGCGGCGCAGAAAAGCCGGGTGGCGTTCCGCCCCGGACGCTGGAAGCTTTTTCCGGCGGCTTGATCCTCTGGTCTATGGCTACGCCAGCCAGTTCTCGACCTTCAGGCCCCTGATCCGGTTGAACTCTCCCGTGTTGGCGGTCACCAGCGTGGTGCCCAATGCACAGGCATGAGCGGCGATAAAAAGATCGTTGTGGCCAATGGTCTGGCCCGCGGCTTCAAGCTCGGCGCGAAGTCCGCCATACTCGGCATCCACCGGCACATCGAGCGGCAAGACAGGAATCTCGGCCAGCAAGTCTTCAACCTTCTTGAGCAGCTTGGCCGATCCCTTCTTGGCGCAGCCATATCGCAATTCCGAGGCGACCACGATGCTGGTGCAAACGGCGTCATCTCCCTCGCGCGACATTGCCCTCGCGGCCTTGCCAGCCGGGTTTCGGATCATGTCGCTGATAATGTTCGTATCCAGCATGAACCGCATCTAGAAAATGTCCTCGGATTTGACTGGCGTGTCGTAGATCTCGGGGAAGTCTCCTTCAGGATCGAGCGGCGGCTCTTTCGCCCACTGGGCGAGCAACGCGGTGAGGCCAGGTTTGCGAACCGGCTCGATGACAAGACGATCGCCTTCCCGGCTGATCAGGACTTTTTCGCCGGGAAGCTCGAACTCGACAGGAATGCGCACCGCCTGGCTGCGGTTGTTGCGAAACAGCTTCGCCTCCTTGGGCGGCGTTGTTGAATGTCGGCTCTGGGGCATGTTGCAGCTCTTTTGTATATGCCTTTTGTATATGCCATGCAGCGCCGCAAAACAAGGCGCAGAAAAACTCCGACGAAGTTAGCATTCCCCTGGAACAGAATTCCAACATTCATCGACTTAGGCGACATATTTTCCTACGATGAGGCCACGAACCTACGGCGCATGCCTCGTCGCACACCACGCACCCCGGCTATGGTCCCACCATAAATTGCATCGGAGCCTGTTTTCATGAGACGATTTTTCCTCGGGCTTGCCACCGTCGCAGGCCTGTTCCTTGCATCCTCCCAAGCCTGGTCGGCCGACAAACTGCTCAATGCGTCCTATGACGTCGGCCGCGAACTGTTCGTGCAGGTGAACAAGGCCTTCATCGCGCAGCATCCGGGCGTCACGGTCGATCAGTCGCATGCCGGCACTTCGGCGCAGGCGCGTGCCATCGCCGAGGGCCTTGGCGCCGATGTCGTTACCTTCAACCAGGTCACCGACATCGACTTCCTGGTCAAGAAGGACCTCGTCTCGGCCGACTGGCAAAAGGATTTTCCCGACAACGCCTCGCCCTTCTATTCGCTGCCGTCCTTCCTTGTCCGCGCGGGCAATCCCAAGCATATCAAGGACTGGAACGATCTCGTGCGCGACGACGTGCAGGTGATTTTCCCAAATCCGAAAACCTCCGGCAATGCGCGCTACACCTATCTGGCGGCCACCGCCTACGCCAAGGAAGCCTTCAAGGGCGACGAGGCCAAGGTGAAGGAGTTCATCACCAAGCTTTTCAACAACGTGCCGATTTTCGACACCGGCGGCCGCGCCGCGACCACCACCTTCGTGCAGCGCGAGATCGGTGATGTGCTGATCACCTTCGAGTCGGAGACGCGCGGCATCCGCAAGGAGTATGGCGACGGCAAATTCGAGCAGGTCACTCCGACGGTCAGCCTGCTGGCCGAATTCCCCGTCGCGATCGTCGACAAGGTTGCCGACGAGCACGGCACGCGCGATCTGGCCAAGACCTATCTCGACTTCCTCTACACGCCGGAGGGCCAGGACATCGCCGCCCGCAACGGCCTCAGAGCCCGCGACGCCGCTGTGGCGGCAAAATACAAGGCCGATTTCCCCGATATCCGGCTGCTGACGGTGGAAGACGTCTTCGGCGGCTGGGACAAAGTGCAGAAAGAGCATTTCGCCGCTGGCGGCCTGCTCGACCAGACCTACGGCAGCCGCTGAAGGCCGCGATATCTGCGCAGTTGACGGAAAAGCCGGCGCCCTGCCGGCTTTTTTCGTTTTGAACGCCGAAAACCTGGTTATCAGCGGAATATCCGCCTTCTCAGTGCAAAACGTTACAAAGAATCAACGCGTTTGTGCCTAACTGCAATCCGGCGGCTTGTTTTCGCGAAACATCATCGCGCGGCGAAAACGTCATTATTTGCACACAAACAGTCGCCAGATGCGAGTGGTTGGGGCTTCAATGGGTTGATCTGGGCATGCTGACGAAAAAAGGCAAATACGGCCTCAAGGCCCTAGTGCATCTGTCCGGCCTGCCGGCCGGCCAATTGGCTTTCGTCAATGACATCGCGGTGGCCAACAACATCCCGAAGAAATTCCTCGATGCCATCCTTGGCGAGTTGCGCAATGCCGGCTTCGTTCAGAGCCGCAAGGGCAAGGAAGGCGGCTATCGCCTCGCCCGGCCGGCCTCCGAAATCAAGATCGGCCACGTCGTGCGCGTGCTTGATGGGCCGCTGGCGCCGATCCCTTGCGCCAGCCGCACGCAGTATCAGCGCTGCGAGGATTGCGACGAGGCGACCTGCCAGGTCCGCCACATGATGCTGGAGGTGCGGCAGGCGATCGCCGAAGTGCTGGACAATCGCAGCCTTGCCGCCATGCGCGACGCCGACAATGACGATTTCCCGGTTGAACTGACGTCGCAGATATAAACCACTGCAAGCTGACCGCGCTCAGACAGATGTGAGATTCGTGCGTTGAAGGAGGGAGTTCTCCGAATCTCGGGTTTCGAAGCTCGAAATCACGGAAAACCCCATGCAGTTTTGGCCTACCCGTTCACATTTGACGCAGCCTCGAATACAGCGCGTGCGGACGTCGTACCCGCTACATGCTCCGTACCCGCCACACCGAGGTCCATCCATCCTGCATTCACGGCCTCGTACATTTCTTCGGCAGGTCCGCTGTGGCCCCTCGGGATGCCGAATTGTTCGAGCGCTTCCGCCCACCCTGCACGCGGGATTGCAAAGGCTTTCACGTCGAGGTTCAGGACTTCACCCAACTGCTCCGCGACTTCATCCGCGCTGACCATCGAACCAAGCTCGACGATGCGCTGCCCTGACCACGTTGGCCCGGTCAAAAGCGTTGCGAATTCCGCGCCGATGTCGTTCGTCGCGACCATGGTCGATTTCCGGTTTGTCGGATTGTAGAAAGC
>NZ_RZOM01000450.1:0-4707 GCF_003999175.1 Mesorhizobium sp. M7A.F.Ca.ET.027.03.2.1
GAGACAGGTATTGCGCTTGGTGTACAGAACCGAAGCGTTGCCGGTGGTGCGGACGCTGGCAATTGCGCGGATCGGCGAGAACTCAACGAGATTGCGGATGAACTCCGCGCTCATTTCAGCCGGTGCGAGGTAGCCGCCCTGCGGGTCGCTGGAGACGGTCAGCGTCTTCAGTTCCGGCGCACGATCGGCCATGCGGAGATATTCGGCAAACGCCTTCGTCTCGACGGACGGCTCGTCATCCTTTTTCGTCTGGATATTCGGGCGGGCAAGCTTGGCCTCGATGCCGTCCAGACGTTCGGTGATCTTGTCGACGCCGGCGGTTTTCTTGTTCACGTCGGCCGTCAGGGCGTCGAGCGCGGTCTTGACCTCAACGATCGGGTCGACGTCATCAGCCGCGGTCTTGGTTTCGAGAACGGGGAAATTGGTGGAATGGAAAGTCATGAATATTAGCCTTTCAGCGACGTGCGGGCAGAATTGATGGCCGCAACGAGTTCGGAGAATGAAGTGGATTTGACCGCGGTAACGGTCGATTGGGCATTGCTTGGAAAAGTCACTACTGAGATTTCCCAGAGGTCGACTTCCTCGAGAATGCGGGCGCCTTTGGTCTTATCCAAACGATCCCGCACGGTGCGGAAACCGATGGACAGGCCGTCAAGCGCGCCGGCCTTGAGCAGGGTGTGGGTTTCACGTCCCTTCGCGGTGTCGAGGATCAGCCGACCGGTGGCCTTCAGTCCTCGCGCGTCTTCGGAAAGCGATTCCCAGATGCCAATAGGGTCGCTCTGATCATGACCGCGAAGCATCTTCACCTTATTAGCCGGGCGGGATGCCAGGCTTTTGGTGAATGCGCCCGCAGCGACGATTTCCTTGTGGCTATCCAGAACGTCGAACGTCGACGCGTAGCCAGAAAAAAGGCCATCATCGCTGACGGCCTTGGTGTCGATCTCTAGAATGAGACCATGCTTGGTGGCTACGCTCACGCGGCGGCCTCCTTCGGTTTCGGTTTGTTGTCGTTGGCGGCTGGTGTGGTGTAGGGCGACTGGAGCGTGTTGCCGTCCGGCAGGGCGGGCATGTTTTCGCGCCGTCTCACGTCGTTCGCGGTGAAGGCGCCCATGCTCCGGAACTTGCCGTAAGCCTCGGCGCGCGTTGCCGTATCGGCCCGCAGCAAATCGTCCACGATGAACTCGATTGAGAACTGGGTGCGTTCCTCTTTGGTCAAGAGGCAGCGCCGGTATGCATCGGTCCAAGCCTTCAGCCAAGGCAAGAGGCAAAGCTGCAGGAATTGCAGCGATTGCTGTTCCACATTGGCGAACGTGCCGCGCTCCAGCGCCTGCAACATCGTGATGGGCACGCGCGTCAATCGGGCAATCTCGCCGATAGAAAACGCCCGCTGTTCGGCGTGCTGGCTTTCTACCGAAGTGAAGGCAACCGGCGCATACTTGCCGGAATTATCAAGGATCGCCACGCCGCCCGAATTGTCGCCGCCATGCGTTGCTTTCCATGACGTGCCAATGCGCGTGGCGGCTTCCGCCGTCAACTTGCCATCGAAGGACAGCACGCCACCAGGGCGGCTATTGTTTTTCATCAGCCGGGCGGAAGTCTGCTCCAGCAAGATAGAAAGGCCGATCGCCTCGCGTCCCGCATGAAGCAAGCCAAGGCCGCGCTTACAGTCGAGCGACGGCGCCTGGATATGGAGGATCCGATCCGGGGCATAGTACGTCTGGCCGACCTTGTAACGAGGTTCGCCACTATCCAGCCATTCGACGGTGACGGCGTGTCGGGGCAGATGGGTGATTTCCGCAAGCTTATCGCCGATCTTGTTGACGAAGCCGAAGCCATCCCCATGCAGCACGGCATCAACCGTGACCAGCTCGCGAACCTTGCCGGCTGACTGCCAGTCGTTGGCGTCATCGTGCACAAGCGGATAAGCGGGGTGACTTGGCGCCGGTTCCCTGCCGTCTATGCTGGCCGCATAAACCTTGGCAGGCAGCGTGCCGACTGAGGTAACGATTAAGCTGACCGCTGCGTTGACGGCAGGCACGCGCATGGCGGCATCAGCCGTCACTGTGATGCCGGTCGATGAGCCGGTAAACAAGCTAACCAGCGTCGCCCATGAATCCGATGTGGGATCGGTGAGTTCGGATTTGGTTTCTACGGCGGTGGTGGATCTTCGAAAAGGCCACACTATGCGGACTCCTGTATTTCGCGTCGCAACCCGCAAGCGTGCGCGCCACGATCTTGCCGAGCGGGATGAGTTGGAACGAATGGTCGACGGTGCGCGGGATGTTGGCCGGGCCCATGATGCTGCCGGACTTCGCAGATATCGCGCCACTCTTTACGACGAACACAGCGTCCTCGGCCGGCGGCTCCTGTAGCCACTCGAAGGCGCAGGCGACCGCCGTAAGCAAGGTCATGCCACCACGTTCTAACTCGCGCGCAAACGCGAGAATGGCGATGTCTTGCGCCGAGAAAACACGCCGCCCGCCGAGCTTGGCGCTAAAGAGCGTTTCGGGTCCGCGGCTAACCCACACACGCAAGGTGCCGGATTTGAGATTTGCCAGTTCGGCCGCTTCGTCCTGGCTGAAGGCGCGCTCGCGCCATATTCGGGGCATGGCTGCCTCCCGTGTGTTGCGGTTGTTGCAAATGAGTTTTGGCAAAGAAAAAGACCGGCGCCTTGCGACGGCCGGTCTGGAAATTGTGCCAGACGTTGCGGGCAGCGCAGCGCCTGGCGTCGCGACGCCGAAATGCGCGAACAAAGCGCGCCGCGAATTGTGCCGGGCGCGGGAGGGAACGCGCTACCGGCTGCCGCCAATGAATGGGAAACATCAGCGGCGAAACTGGTGTGGAAGGGGTGCGCGTCTGCGCTTGCATTTTCGTGCAAACGGCTGCGCCACCCTTCTACTTGTCCAGCGGATGAAGTGTAAAAAGGGGACCGCCCTTACGCCACCTTCTTCAATATTTCTGCAGAATTATCGTTCGCGGCAAGGAGAAGCTTCTTCCCCTGCCGCTCAGCCGTCTTACCCTCATGCCCGAACGCCTCGCCGACCTCACGGAAATTGGCGGCGGTGGTTGCAATATCCAGCGCCTTCTGTTGTTCAGGAGGTAGGGCCTTGCACCAAGCCTCAAACTCAGCCTGCCGTGCCAGTTCGTCTGCAGTGTCCTGCCAGCGCTCGGGAGGCTGCCGGCCTTTTGTTGAGGTGATGTGCATCCCGACAAAGCTGTCCCCAACCGTATCGCTTCCGCACGGTAGTCCGGGCTTGCAATACGTCACGGCGGGGCGCGGTGCCGACGCCATCAACTCCTGCTGCTCTTCGCGGGTAATCAGCACTTTCCGCTTCTTGCGCCTGCCAGCCGGTATGAACCGCGGCTTTTCGTTGCCATCTTCGTCGGTCTCTACAACCGTGTCGCGGTCGACCTTGAACATCGAGGCCCAATACGTTGCAGTTCGCACCATCGCTTCAGGATTCGGTTCCGGGCCAAGAAGCTCGCCAGGTTTGTCGGGATAGTTGAGCAGCGCACCGGCAGGCATGAGAACGTCGCCGCGTACCGCCTTGTCATTTTTCAGCACGTAGCATTTCTCGCGGTGCTCGCCGTTTGAGAAGCGAAGCTTGCCCTTCTTGTACGCCACCACCAATGCGTCCGGTGAAGGCCCGGCGTTGTGAGTGCGGTCGGGATTCCGGCCGGGCTCGTCGCCGTCTTCATTATCGTTGTCCGGCAGCAGCCAGTTTGTCGACAACGGCTCGCGCGGCTTGCGTGCCTCACGCCAGGCCAGTGTTGGTGTGCATCTGGCGGCAAGCGTTGCGTGCTTTGGACTTTCTGTTCTGGCGACCCTCGGGAAAATATCGCTGTCGTTTGCGGGCAGCGCCACCCATATAGCGGTCGCCGTCTCGCGCCAACCCGGTGGTGGGAAATCGTTCTCGCGCGGAACTGGGGTGCTGTTCGGGCGAGGATAGCGAATGCGCAGGCTATGCTTGTCCCATTGAAACCAGCGCGGGTTTTTGCGGTCCGGCGGCCGGTAAGCATCCTGCATTTCCGAAAATGCGCTGCCCGACCAATTCGCAATCATAGCGCGCACCGCCGAAGTGGCGGTCGTGTTCGTCGTCATTTATGAAGTTTCCCATTTATGCCGCCAGTTCCCTCCAGCGGCTGCTTTATGTGCGGCCCAGTTAAGGCCGGTGCTGCTCTGTCGAATCGGAAAAACCCAATTCGACAATAGGATCGCATACTAATAAGGCTTATTTAGGGATTTTGGCCCAGGGCGCCACAACATGTAGTACGATTTTGGGTGGCTCCTGCGCACTTTGTCCATATGTTGTGTTGCGATTGCAACAGTGCCCGCCCTTCGCGTGGCACTCTGGTCAAGTGTCACCGACCGTCCCTTGTGCGTGTGAGGCGAGGAAAAAATCAGCGTCCGAATAGAGTAAAAAGCGAACGAAAATGGTTTCTGTCTCACGCGCGCAAGGGCCACTCGGTGACACTTACACAAGCTGCCTATTTCAAGCGTCCAGCGTCCGCGATTACCTCGCGAACTTTCCGCCTACGTTCCGTCTCATCCTTGGCGCGAGACGCAAACAGCGCATGCACGGCGGGTCGGACGGTCCATTGCAAGCTATCCCGCCTGGAAGCATGGGCAGGCTCCAGCCACCCGAAGGCGTCGAGCCGTTCCAGCACTGATTGCGCCTCATGATTGTCCATCGCGCGCATGACGCT
>NZ_RZOM01000451.1:0-4704 GCF_003999175.1 Mesorhizobium sp. M7A.F.Ca.ET.027.03.2.1
TCTGGGGACTGGCCAATCATTTCGGCCTGAATGTCCTGGTGATGCGCCTGTCTGCACTCGATCCGTCGCGGCGCGGCACGATCATGGGCCTGAACAGCGCGGTGACTTACCTAGCGGTCTTTGTCGGCACCACCAGCTTCGGGCCGCTCTACACCAGCTTTGGTTTTGCCACCTGCGCAATGGTCGCAGCATTGCTGATGCTGATCGCCGCATCGGCGGCGGCGTGGCGCACGCGATAATCGAACGAACTTGGCCCCAACCGCACGGTTGACAGCAGCGCCCTGCCCTTTCATACAAAGCTGTTAATGTTCTCAGGGCGGGGTGAAAGTCCCCACCGGCGGTAAAGGTTTCGGCCTGAGCCCGCGAGCGCTTTCCGGCAAAATCGGAAAGGTCAGCAGATCCGGTGTGATTCCGGAGCCGACGGTTACAGTCCGGATGGAAGAGAACGAACGGAAGCCGGCCCGCTTTTCGCGGGCTTAATCCGTATCGTGCGTCCTGATTCTGGTTCGAAACGGAAGGATGGACCCATGAATCAGCATTCCCATAAAGACTACGAAAAGACTCGCATCGCCGTTATCCGCGCGCGCTGGCATGCCGCTATCGTCGACCAATGCGTACAGGCCTTCGAGACGGAACTGGCCGACATCGGAGGCGAGCACTTCACTGTCGACATCTTCGACGTGCCGGGCGCCTATGAAATTCCCCTGCATGCCAAGACCCTGGCCCAGACCGGCCGCTATGCCGCGATCCTCGGCACCGCTTTTGTCGTCAATGGCGGCATCTACCGGCATGAATTCGTCGCAAGTGCTGTCATCGACGGCATGATGAACGTGCAGCTGTCGACCGGCGTGCCGGTGCTGTCGGCGGTGCTCACCCCGCACAACTACCACGACAGCGCCGAGCACCACCGCTTCTTCTTTGAGCACTTCACGGTCAAGGGCAAGGAAGCGGCGAACGCCTGCGTGCAACTCCTGGCGGCGCGGGAGTTGATCGCGGCTTAAGTCACCAAAACGGCCGGATTTCAGCCCTGCAACAAGAATTGCGATCGAGAAGAGCTCTGAAGGTTGCGGTTCCGTTGAAATCCCGCCAGAAGCATCAAGGGCCGACCGGCAACCGGCCGGCCCGCGACGTTGCGCTTGAAACCAGATACGGGAGACTATTGGGTGGCTCGCATAACACTGAGACAATTGCTCGACCACGCCGCCGAATACGGCTACGGCGTGCCCGCTTTCAACATGAACAATATGGAACAGGGCCTCGCCATCATGGAGGCCGCCGAGGAGACCAAGTCGCCGGTCATCCTGCAGGCCAGCCGCGGCGCCCGCGCCTATGCCAATGACGTGGTGCTGGCCAAGCTGATCGACGCGCTGGTCGAAATCCATCCCGACATTCCGGTCTGCATGCATCTCGACCATGGCAACAACGAAGCCACCTGCGTCACCGCTATCCAGTACGGCTTCACCTCGGTCATGATGGACGGGTCGCTGAAGGAAGACGGCAAGACGCCGGCCGACTACGCCTATAATTCCGGCATCACCAAGCGCGTCGTCGACATGGCGCATTGGGGCGGCGTGTCCGTCGAAGGCGAGATCGGCGTGCTCGGCTCGCTGGAGAGCGGCGGCGGCGAGCAGGAAGACGGCCACGGCGTCGAAGGCGCCATCAGCCACGACCAGCTTTTGACCGATCCGGAACAGGCGGTCGAGTTCGTCAAGGACACCCATGTCGATGCGCTGGCGGTTGCCATGGGCACCAGCCATGGCGCCTACAAATTCTCGCGCAAGCCCGACGGCGCGGTGCTGGCCATGAACGTCATTGAGGAGATCCACCGCCGGCTGCCGAACATGCATCTGGTCATGCACGGCTCGTCCTCGGTGCCCGAGGACCTGCAGGAGATCATCAACAAATATGGCGGCCAGATGAAGCCGACCTGGGGCGTGCCGGTCGAGGAAATCCAGCGCGGCATCAAGCACGGCGTGCGCAAGATCAACATCGACACCGACAACCGCATGGCGTTGACCGGCGCGATCCGCAAGGTGCTGACCGAGAACCCGAGCGAGTTCGATCCACGCAAATATTTGACACCAGCCATGGCCGCCATGCGCAAGCTCTGCAAGGAGCGCTTCGAACAGTTCGGCACCGCCGGCAACGCGCAGAAGATCAAGCCGCTGCCGGTCGCCGAAATGGCCAAGCGCTATAAGTCGGGCAGCCTCGACCCGAAGTTCGGCTGAGCTCCAGCCATTTATCCCAGAGCTGCCAGAAGCATCCTGGCAGCTCTGGCTCTGGCGACGGCTGTTTTACTCCGGAGTCTCGGCCTCGGCACGAACCAGCTTGATATCGGCGCCAGCCGCCCATGCGCCGATATCTTCCCGACGCAATGCCGCCGCCATCATGTCTGGAAACAAATCCGGCGTGCAGGCAAAGACCGGAATACCGAGGGCGGCCACCGAGCCTGCCATCTTCGGGTCATAACCTGGCCTGCCCTGGTCGGTCAGCGCCAGGAGCACCACGACGTTGACGCCGGAGCGAACGAGTGCAGCAAGCCGCTGCAGCAATTCCTGCCCGTTGCCGCCCTCATAAAGGTCGGTGATCAGCACCATATGCGACTTGGTCGGCCGTTCGATGCGGTCCGCGCAATAGGCCACGGCCTGGTTGATGTCGGTGCCGCCGCCCAGTTGCACGCCGAACAGGACTTCGACAGGATCGCTGAGCTCCTCGGTCAGATCGACGATGGCCGTGTCGAAGCAGACAAGCTTGGTCCGCACGACCGGCAGGGAAGCCATCACCGCGGCGAAGATGGAGGCGTAGATCACCGAGCTTGCCATCGAGCCCGACTGGTCGACGCACAGCACCACCTCATCCAGGTCGACCAGCCTTCGCTGTTTGCGCATGAAGCCGACCAGCTTCTCCGGCACGATGGTTTTGTGCTCGGGCTGGTAATGGCGAAGGTTGGCTGAGATCGTACGCGGCCAGTCGATGTCGCGCTGACGTGGGCGGTTGGTGCGCTGCGACCGGTCGACCGCGCCGCGGATCGCCTCGGCTGTCTTCTGCTCCAGCCGCTGCATCAGCTTGGCGACGATATCGGCGATGATCGTACGCGCAATGTCCTTGGTCTTGGCCGGCATGACCGAGCGCAGCGAAATCAGGTCGGCGACGAGATTGACGTCGGCCTCGATCGCCTTGAGGAATTCCGGCTCCATCAGCATCTGCTTCAGGTTGAGCCGTTCGAAGGCATCCTTCTGGACGATCTGGACGACCTGTGCGGGAAAGAACGATCTGATATCGCCCATCCACTGTGCCACCCTTGGCGCCGAGCGGCCGAGGCCGCCGCGCCGCTTGCGCGGATCGGCAGCCGCATCGCCGGCACCATCGCCGTAAAGCGCATCGAGCGCCGCGGAAAGCCGCTTGTCGGTGTCGGACAGCGCTGACGAGGTTTCCTCATCGGCACCGATCGCCAGGCGCCAGCGGCGCTCCCGTCCGTCGCCGGCCTGGATTGGCTCGCTCATTTCAGCCTCGTCATCCATTGCCGCTCCCGCCCGTCAGCAAGGGTCCGAGCCGTTCAAGATGGCGGCGCCACGCTTCGCCGCCATCCGGAGTCGGCGTCAGTCCGGCAGGCAGGCGTGCGGCGCGGCCGAGCACCGCTTCGATCAACCGCCGCCGCTCCATCGAGTCCAGATGCGAAAAGACCCGGCGCAGCAACGGCAGATGCGCAATGAAGGCGTCTTCGTCGAGGGATGCGAGCCAGGCATCCACCGCACCGCGCAGGCCCTCGTCGTAGATCAGCCGTTGGCCGGCAGTGCTGAAGAAACCCTCGAAGAACCCTGCAGCCTCGGTGACCGGCGTTCCTGGAGACAGACGTCGTGCGATCAGACCGGTTGCCGCGTCGGCTGACAGATGGCCGGCTTCGTAGAGCAGATGCGCGGCACAGCCTGCCACCAGCGCCGTCGAGCGCGATCCATCGAGGACCGCAGCCAGCCCATTGCGCCAGGCGTCCAGCACGTCCTGTTCAGGCTCGACCAGACTGATCGCTTCGTCGGCCTTGCGCATGGCGCCGACCAGCGTCGTGGATGCCTGGGCATCGAGGTCGCGGGCGGCATAGGCGAGCGCGATCCCGCCTTCGACGATCAGCCGCTCCAGCAGACCGGACAGACGGGCGGTTTCCGTCTTGCGAGCCTCGCCATAGCGGATGATGTCGGCGAGCGGCGGCACCGATGTCAGGATTTCCAGGCATTCGCTGCTGCGGGCTGCCCGGTCCTCCAAGGCCGCGAGACCGGCGATCGACGCTTCCGACAGGTTTGCCGTGATGGCGCCCTGGACCAGTGCGGCCATCGCATCAAGAGACGTTGCCGCGCCGATCATCTGGATCAGCCGGCCATTGGCCGCCTTTTCGATGGTTGGTCCGTAGACCAGGTTCTCCACCAGTCGAACGGCATATTCAGGTTCCCACGACAGCGTCCAACGCTCGCGAAAGGTGCCGCGGCTACGGCCGCTGTCGGTGAGTTTGCCCCAATGCACGCCAAGCACGGACAGCCGGTGCAGCAAGGTCGACCGAAACAGCCCGCTCTCGCTGCGCAGATCGACCGATAATTCGTGCTCCAGCGCCTCGGGCTTCAGCCGCGCTGCTTTCTGGTTGCGTTGCAGGTCCTCGATCAGCGGCGCCAGCGGCGTGTCTGGCGGAATTTCACCGACATCGGCGCCCAGCAGCAA
>NZ_RZOM01000452.1:0-4692 GCF_003999175.1 Mesorhizobium sp. M7A.F.Ca.ET.027.03.2.1
CCTCGACGAGCCGACATCGAGCCTGCCGCTCGCCGAGACCGACAAATTGCTCGACGTCATCAAGGTGCTGAAGGCCGACGGCATCAGCGTCATCTTCATTTCGCACCGCCTGCACGAGGTCGAGCGCGTCGCCGACCGCGTCGTCGTGCTGCGCGACGGCATGCTCGCCGGCACCTTGCCGAAGAGCGACATCGGCCACGACCAGATGGTCAAGCTGATGATCGGCCGCATGCTGAAGGAGCGCGAAAAGGCCTCGGAAGCGGCGCGTGCGCCCGGCGCCGTAGCACTTTCGGCCAAGGCCATCCGCACACCGGCCTATCCCGGCCGGCCGGTCGACCTCGACGTCAGGCGCGGCGAAATCCTCGGCCTTGCCGGGCTTGTCGGTTCCGGCCGCACCGAACTGGCGCGGGTGTTCTTCGGCATCGACTCGAAGCTCGGCGGCACGCTGGAACTCGACGGCAAGCCGCTCGCGCTGGCTTCCGCGGCCGACGCCGTCGCGCATGGCATCTTCCTGGTGCCGGAAGACCGCAAGCTCACCGGCATCCTGCTCGACCTGTCGATCGCGCAGAATATTTCGCTGCCCAATCTGCCCGCGCATGCGCGCCGCTCCCTGGTGTCCTCGAGCGCCGAGACCGCCACCGCCGAGAAGCAGAAGAAGGATCTCGGCATCAAGGCGCCTTCGGTGCAGACGCGCACCGGCACGCTGTCGGGCGGCAACCAGCAGAAGGTCGTGCTCGGCAAGTGGCTGGCCATGAACCCCAAAGTGATGATTTTGGACGAGCCGACGCGCGGCATCGACATCGGCGCCAAGGCGGAAATCTACGGGCTGATGCGGGCGCTCGCCGATGCCGGAGTCGCCGTGCTGATGATCTCGTCGGACATGGAAGAGGTGATCGGCGTGTCCGACCGCATCGCCGTCATGCATGAGGGCCAGATCTCGGGCATTCTCGACAAGGATCGGTTCAGCCAGGAAAACGTGCTGTTGCTGGCGGTCGGCAAGCAGCCGAAATAGTTCTTGCCACGGGCCGCGCAAACGCGATCCACTCAGGCATTGGGGAGAAGACGATGAGCAAGAAAGATCTCGGCCTGCTGATCCTGATCCTGGTGGTCGGGGCGATCGTGGCGATCATCAATCCGCGCTTCCTGCTGCCGATCAACCTCGCCAACACCTCGAACCTGATCGGCCTGTTCGGCATCCTGTCGATCGGCCAGGCCTTCGTCATCATCACCGGCGGCATCGAATTGTCGGTCGGCTCGGTGGTCGCGCTGCTCGGCACGCTGTTCATCGACTTCATCGCCGTGCGTGGCATGGAATGGCCGCTGGCCTTCGTGCTCATCCTGCTGCTTGGCGCCATCATCGGCCTGGCGCATGGCTGGCTGATCACAAGGCTCAAGCTGCAGCCCTTCGTCGTCACCTTGTGCGGCCTGCTGATCTACCGCGGCGTTGCCCGCTTCTACACCGCCGACGGCACGGCGGGTTTTGCCTTCGGCCAGAATTTTCCCGACCTCGAATTCCTCACCGCCGGGCGTTCCTATGGCGTACCGAACAGCTTCATCGCCCTGATCGTCATCTCGATCGTCATGTGGGTGGTGCTGCACCGCTCGGTGTTCGGCCGCTATCTCTACGCCATCGGCAAGAACGAGGAGGCGGCGAAATATTCCGGCATCCGCACCGGCCGCGTCGTCATCGCCGCCTACGTCATTTGCGGCGTGCTGACGGCGCTGTCGGCGATCTATTTCGCCATGTACACGCGCTCGATCTCACCGGCCAGCCACGGCCAGTTCTACGAACTCTACGCCATCGCCGCAGCCGTGCTCGGCGGCTTCTCGCTGCGCGGCGGTGAAGGCTCGCTGATCGGCGTCATCCTCGGCACCGTGCTGCTGCAGGAACTGCAGAACCTCGTCAACCTGCTCGGCATTCCGTCCTCGCTCAACTTCGCGGTGATGGGCGGCGTCATCCTCATCGGCGTGCTGGTCGACCAGCAATGGGGCGTGTTCCGGGAACGGCGGCTGATGGTCGACGCCACCCGCAAAAGCGCTGCCGGCGCGGCCGCGGAATAGCGCCTCGCGGCGAATGGCGGCGATGGCTGCAATTCCTGAACCGTTGACGCTCAGGGCCGGCGCGCTCGAAGCCGAACTGGTGCCGCAAATCGGCGGCAGCGTGAGCGCGCTGCGCTGGCGCGGCATCGATCTCATGCGCCGGATTTCCGATGACGATCGTGAAGCGGGCAACGTGCTTGGCGTCGCCATGTTCCCGATGATGCCCTACGCCAACCGCATCGCCGGAAACACCTTCGAGTTTCGAGCGAAGCGCTGGCGGGTCCAGCCCAACAATCCGCCCGAAACCATCAACGTGCATGGCAGCGGCTGGAAACACCCCTGGACTGTCACTGAGACGGGCGACGCCCAGGCAACGCTGTCGCTGGATATCGCAGCCAGCCTCGAACCCTACTCCTATCACGCGACGCAGGCTTTCGTGCTGTCCGAAGAAGGCCTGGGCGTGACCATGACACTGACCAACACGGGGCCGGTTTCCATGCCGTTTGGTTTCGGCCTGCATCCCTGGTTCGATCGCGACCCGGACGTCACGCTGCAATTCAACGCCACGCGGTTCTATCTGGAAGAGCCGCAAGGTATTTCGGGCGATCCGATCACGCTTGCCCCCGAACTCGACTTCGCCGATGGCCGGCCTTTACCCGCCGGCTGGCGCAACAATGATTATGGCGGCTGGACGGGTGAGGCGACGCTTCGCTTTCCGGCGCGCGGCGCGGGTTTGCGCATCAAGGCCGATCCGATCTTCAAGCACCTGATGCTGTACGCCGACCCGGCCAAGCCTTATTTTTGCGTCGAACCGCAGACCATGGCCTCCGGTGCTTTCAACCGGGGCGGATGGAGCGATCCGGACGAGGGCGCCATCGTGCTCGCCCCAGGTGAAAGTTCGGCCGGCACGGTGTCGCTGATGCCCTTTGCGCTTGGGGCTTAAAGCGCCCATCGCGTGAACGAGGCGTCAGGAGCCGACGATCTAGATCAGGCCCGACATGTCGGAAAAAGCCATCGCCTTGCGCAGCACCTCGGCGAAGCGTTCGCCGGCCGCTTCGCGCGGGCCGCTGTTGTCGATCGAGGTGACGCCGGGCCCGGACAGAGTGACATTGGCGC
Source organism: Mesorhizobium sp. M7A.F.Ca.ET.027.03.2.1 (assembly GCF_003999175.1). Taxonomy (NCBI): domain Bacteria; kingdom Pseudomonadati; phylum Pseudomonadota; class Alphaproteobacteria; order Hyphomicrobiales; family Phyllobacteriaceae; genus Mesorhizobium; species Mesorhizobium sp. M7A.F.Ca.ET.027.03.2.1. The sequence goes on from NZ_RZOM01000452.1 coordinate 3,157, forward strand.
TGCGCGCCAGCCGCGCCAGCACTTCGCCGCGTGACTCGCGGCCGCGCATCGCCAGACGCTCGGCCAGCACTTCAGGCGAGGCGGTGATCTCGACGATAGCCAGATTGGCATAGCGTTCGCGCAAGGAGGGGATGATCGCGCGCGACACATTGGCGACAGCGACACGGCCATTGGCAACGGACCAGTCGACATCGGCGGGGATGCCGTAGCGCAAGCCGTGCGCTTCCCAGGAGATGGCGAAGGCGCCATCGGCTTCGGCCTCGACGAAGGCGGCATCGGCCAGCGTGTCGTGGTCCTCGCTGGCGACATCGCTCGGCCGCGTGATGACGCGGCGGACGAACTCCAGCCTTGTCTCATCGGCAAAGCGGGCGCGGGCGTAGCCGATCGCTGTGTCCTTGCCGGCGCCGCTAGGGCCGACGACGGCGACGAAAACGCCATCGCGGATCGGAAACGTCTCGGCCGACAATTCCCGCTCGATCGACGCCGACACCATCATGCGACCCGGCTTCCCTGCCGCCACACGGTGCGCACGACCGGGACATGGTCGTCGACGCGCACCCGCACCAGGTCGGCGCGGCGGCCCTGTCCGATGACGCCGCGATCGGTCAGGCCAATCGCATCGGCCGGGTTTTTCGAGACCATGGCGACGGCCTGCGGCAGGGAAATGCCTTCGACGACATCGCCGAGGAAGAACGCCGACTGGATCAGGCTGAAGGGAATGTAGTCGGACGACAAGATGTCGAGCAAGCCGTCGCTGGCCAGGGTACGGGCCGAGACATTGCCCGAATGCGAGGCGCCGCGCATAACGTTGGGCGCGCCCATCAGCACGCCCATCCCGGCCTCTTTCGAGGCCCTGGCGGCCTCTACCGTGGTCGGGAATTCGGCGACGCGCACGCCCTGCTCGATCGCCTCGTCGACATGGCCTGACGTGGCGTCGTCGTGGCTGGCCAGCACGATGCCGCGCTCCTGGCAGGCGGCTGATATCACCGCCCGGTTCGGCGCCGAATTGCGCGCCGATTCGGCCATCCGCTTTTCGCAGAACAGCTTGAAGTCGCGATCGGTCAGCTTCAGCTTGCGCTGGTAATAGTAGGCATAGGTCTCGAGATCGACGAACTGGCGCTGGCCTGGCGCATGGTCCATCAACGACGCCAGCTTGATCCGCTCGTCGCCGTCGAAATTGGCGAAAGCCCTGAGGCAGTCCGGTGCCGAAACCTCGCAGCGCAGATGGATGAAATGGTCGGCGCGCAGACGGTCCTGCTTCACACTGTCCTCGATCGCGTCGGCCAGCTTGCGGATGTCGGCCGATGTCAGGTCGGCGTCTTCGTCCATGCCGACGCGCAAGGCGTCGAGCACGGTGGTGATGCCGGCGGTCGCCACCTGCGCGTCATGGGCGAGCACGGCGGCGATCGGGTTCCAGCGCACCTTGGGCCGCGGCGCGTAGTGGCCTTCGAGATGGTCGGTGTGCAATTCGACCAGCCCGGGAATGATATAGTCGCCGCCCATGTCCTCGCCGATGCGGCTGATGCCGGATTCGAT